>CAYMXD010000510.1:0-2245 GCA_964394095.1 uncultured Mesohalobacter sp.
AGGTACAATAGTGAGGTTTTACCTTAAGCAAAAAGTAAGTCCATCTTAAATTATAATCTTTGAAATAAACTTACATTTGGCTATCGCTAAAAGAATGAAATATTTGGATTTTCAAAAGCACATAGAGTTTCTTAATATAACTGTACTTAACCTTCAGCTTCAAGCTGCATTCTAACCCATTTTTCATTTTCAGCCCTTTTAAAATCAAACCAGGCTTGTCGGTATTCTGAGGTTTCAATCAAATTTTTAAAATTGCTAAAAGGCTTTTTCCACTCTAAAGCAAGCTCAATTTTACCCAACATCCGCTCATCGTTTACAGTGTCTTTAAAATCGAGCATCACCTGATAAGCTTCTCTTGAGGGCATGGGGCCAAACTCAATGTAATTTTCAAAATCATCTTCCACTTTGTCTATAGTTTCCTGAAATGGATTTTCTTCGTCGTGCATAAGATCCAGATTATCAGGATAGGATTCTATTTCACCGGTTTTTTTATGCAAAAAACAAGCATAACCCATTTCTACATTGTCGGTTATTTCTTGAATCTGTTTTTTCGTAACTTCCATATCAAAATACGTATTTAATAACAAAGGTAATATTGATTTTTAAAACAATTGTATTATAGGTATCCTAAAAATAATCTTCAATTGATCTTAGACATTTTTTATGCCTTGGTGCACAAAAACTTCAAAAACGTTCTTACCTCCTCTACGCGTTTTACAAAATATTTGGCATTGGTTTTTCTAATACCGACTTTAATGCTATGCGCTTCCTCTGGCAAGTCTTCAAACATATATTCATCTGTCCAGTCATCACCAATAGCTATGATGTTATCAAACTCTTTTTCCTTAAGAACCTGCAAAGCGGCATAGCCCTTGCTGACTTTTGTGCTTTTGACTTCTACGACTTCTTTACCGTGAAAAACCGATAAATCTGTGTTTGAAGTTAGACTTGTTAAAACGGTGTTGATTTCTGTTACCCGTTTTTCACCCATTTCTATATCGGCACCACCATAATGCCATGCTAGTGAAAATCGATTGACATCTAAATAGGAACCGGGAGTTCTGTCAACAAAGTTTTCCAAGACCGGGATCACATCTTCCATCCACTCGGTTTTTAAAGCTTCAAGCTCTGTCCATATATTATGCTTACGGTAAAAAGCACCATGGTCTGAAATCAATCTATAATCTGTATCGGCAAACCATTTTTGAAGCTCTTCGTTTTCGCTACAGCTGGTGATGCATATTTCAACATTGGGTTTTTGAGAGACTTTTGATAAAATCTCATAAAGCGCCTTATCCGGTTTTTTATCTTCGGTTTTGTCTGTGTAATCTACTAAAGTGCCGTTATAGCCTAAAAATATAATAGTAGCTTTAGAGTTTTCTACAGATTTTAAAATGTCGTCCTGATGATTTTGATTAAGCCGTTCGGCCTGAATATACTGACTCACATTCTGCGAAGTATCTAATGCCGTCATAAATTCCTCTGCCCAACGCTCTACGCTGTATCTGGATATCCGTTTCTGTAAACTCACCATGCGTGACTTTTGCTCGGTTTTGGGCATTTCTAAGGCCTGCTTGAGGGTATCGGCAATTTCTTCAAAATTAAAAGGATTGATTTGCAGGGCTTCCCCCATTTCCTTGGAGGCGCCGGTCATTTCACTCAGCACCAAAACCCCGTCTTGTTGGGTTCGTGTCGCCACATATTCTTTAGCAACTAAATTCATACCATCGCGGACAGGCGTAATCAATGCCACATCTGAAGAGGTGTAAAGGTCTATTAAATTTTCAAAAGGCATAGTTCTAAAAAAATACCAAATCGGTGTCCAGCTTACCGTTGAAAATTGTCCGTTAATTCGGCCCACTAACTCATCTGTTTCGCGCTTTAACTTTTGGTATTGAGGGACTTGAGAACGCGAAGGCACTGCCAGCATAATAAGTCGTATTTTCTCTTTGTATTCGGGGTATTTGTTTAAAAAATATTCGAATGCACGAATACGATTTGGAATCCCTTTGGTGTAGTCTAAACGATCTATAGACAGCACCATTTTGGCAGAATCACTTTCTTTAAAGTGTTCATCTAATCGACGTTGCACCTCAGTTCTTTGCCTGCTACTTTGCTTTTGGTTGTCCTTGGCGGTTTTTTCAAATTTTTTATAATCAATCCCCATAGGAATAGAATCGTGCTTTATGATCCGGTTGTCGTGGTTTAATTTTTTAATTTTGTATTCTTCATTGGCATTTCTTTT
>CAYMXD010000511.1:0-2244 GCA_964394095.1 uncultured Mesohalobacter sp.
ATCAGTACAATAGCAATATTGATAAAATTATTGGCTATCAGTATAGTAGCAAGAAGTTTTTTGGGTTTATCCAGTAGTTTTACCAATACTTTCTCCCGGCTACTCATTTTGCTTTCGTCAACTTCAAAATCAGAAGGTTTTAGAGAAAACAGAGCTACTTCTGAGCCGGATACCAAGGCTGAGCATACCAGTAAAATAATGATAAGCAATACACTCAATATCTCGGGTACAGCAACTTGAGATAAGAGCATAAGACTAAGGGGTTCGGATTCCAATAGTTAGGGTTTTAATTAGAATGGTAAATCATCCTCTTTATTTTCATCAGGTTCGCTGACCTGCTGCGGCGCTTTTGGTTGACTTGGCTGAGTGTCTTGAGGCGGAGTAGGTGTATTATTCCCGGATTTAGCTTTTGGTGTAAGAAACGTAAACTCAGAGCAATGCACTTCGGTAGAATAGCGGTCGTTGCCTTTATCATCGGTCCATTTTCGGGTTTTTATTCTTCCCTCAATATAAACTTTGTCTCCTTTTCTAAGGTATTTTTCACAGATTTCAGCAGCCTTATTTCTTACAATAATATTGTGCCATTCGGTGTTGGATACACGTTCGTTTGTATTTTTATTGATGTATTCTTCGTTGGTAGCCAAAGGAAATCTGCCTAGACAATTATTATCATCAAAATAGTGCATTTTCACTTCATCGCCCGTGTGTCCTATAAGCATCACTTTATTTAATGTTCCTGTCGCCATATTTTATTTTTTTATAAATGTAATAAAAGTTTTAATTTTTTGGAAAATGTTCCTTCAGAAAATTATCAATTAAAATTGGAACAGCAAATTTACGAATAGATTTAGAATTGACGATGCTATAATTTTCAAGTTTATGATTATAAAATTCTGTGGAGCATTTTATTAACCAAAAATCGGCAAAAATATCCTGATGGCTTAAAACATGCTTATAAGTCTTTTGATTTATTTTTTGGATTGAAAAATTGGGTTCTAAGTCTAATTCTTCAAATAAGTTAATCTTTGATATCTCTTTTTTTGTAAAGTTATTCTTAGACTCAATTAAAGGAAATTCGAATAATTTCTGCCAGATATCTTTCTCATGTCTTTGTTGTATAATAAATTCGTTTTGAGGAGATTTTAATACCAGATAATTGAAGTACCGCTTTCTGCGTTTTAATTTTTTCAACTTTATTGGTAATTCTTTTATTCTATTTTGCTGAAAAGCCACACAGCTGGTATTTAGACTGCAGAACATACAGTCTGGAGATTTGGGTTTGCACAATAAAGCTCCAAATTCCATGATAGCTTGGTTGTGCAGTGCGGGCTGTTTTCTATTGAGTAATTCATTGACTTTTGATTTAAACAACTTTTGGCCTTCCGTAGAATTTATAGCGACGTCTATACCAAAATACCTGGCCAAGACTCTAAACACATTTCCATCTAAAACGGCAACGGGCTCATTATAGGCAAAAGATGCAATTGCAGCTGCGGTATAGTCTCCAACACCTTTTAAATTAAGTAACTCTTTATAAGTAGATGGAAAAACGCCATTGTAATCATATACGATAGATTTGGCGGTATAATGCAGATTTCTGGCACGAGAATAATAACCAAGACCCTGCCACATTTTCATAATCTGGTCTTCTTCTGCATTAGCCAAATCATTGACGTTTGGAAATTTTTTTACAAATTTTTGGTAGTAGGGTAAGCCTTGTTTTACTTGAGTCTGTTGGAGAATGATTTCACTGAGCCAAATCTTGTAAGGATCTTGGGTTTTCCGCCAAGGCAAGTCTCTTTTATTTTCTAAATACCATGTAATGAGATGTTCTGAAAAATCGGTTTTCACAAATATAAACTATAGATTTCAAATATATTATGCAAACATAATAACTAAAGACTTGAATATTTGAATATTAAATGATTATATTTGCACCCTCAATTTTTTAAACAAAACAGTATTATGACAAAAGCAGATCTAGTTAATACCATTTCAGAAAGATTAGGTTTAGAAAAGAATGAAGTACAATCTACTATAGAAGCTTTTATGGACGAAGTAAAAGGGTCTCTAAATAGTGGAGAAAACGTTTACTTGAGAGGTTTCGGTAGTTTTATCATTAAGAAAAGAGCAGAGAAAACAGGTAGAAACATCTCTAAAAACACAAGCATTATTATTCCTGCACACAATATTCCAGCTTTTAAACCAGCGAAAACATTTGTGAACAGCGTGAAGGAAAATGTT
>CAYMXD010000512.1:0-2243 GCA_964394095.1 uncultured Mesohalobacter sp.
TGTTCTATCTTTTAATAATTGTACTTGATTTTCCATAACTATTTTTGATTTAAACTGGTGAAATAAGATTTGAGGCGATTACCTAAATACATTTTTCCATAGTGCGTTTTTAAATATTTTTCTCGGTTTATAGCATCTTCTTTAGACAAGCAAGCCTCAAAATATATAAGCTTGAAAGGTCTTCTATTCTTTGTTGATTGTACTTTACCGGCTTGATGTGCCTCAAATCTTAATGACAAATTAGAAGTATAACCAGTATATTTCTTACCATCTTTTAGACTTAAAAGCACATATGTATAATAAAACTCATCCATTTGTCATTATTTCACGGGTTGAACCCCGCTGCTCCCGTCACTAAAACTGTTCTATCTTTTAATAATTGTACTTGATTTTCCATAACTATTTTTGATTTAAACCGGTGAAATCATGTAGAATACTGTTCCTATTCACATGACAAGTAAGATTAATTTTACAGTTTAGCATCACATCTATCGCCTAAAATACCTTTAACATCATAAACCACGGCATTTTCAGCTTTTAAATCATCAAGATTTAAGTCTAAATACTGTTTATGGGCAACACACAATACGATGGCCTGGTATTTTTTGGTGGGTGTTTCTTTAAAGGATGTTAAGCCGTATTCATGTTCTACCTCATCGGGACTCGCCCATGGGTCGTAGATATCTACATGGGTTTCATAGGTTTGCAATTGTTTTACGACATCAACCGCTTTGGTATTTCTCACATCAGGACAATTTTCTTTAAATGTGATGCCCAAGACAAGAACTTGAGCGTCTTTAATTTTCAAATCGTGTTTGAGCATCAGCTTTACGACTTGACTGGACACGTATTCGCCCATAGAATCGTTGAGACGCCGACCGGCCAGTATAATCTCAGGATGATAGCCTACTTCCTGTGCTTTCTGGGCTAAGTAATACGGATCAACACCAATACAATGCCCTCCGACTAATCCCGGCTTAAAGGGCAAGAAGTTCCATTTGGTTCCTGCAGCTTCCAAAACCGCTTGAGTATCGATGTCCATCAAATTAAAAATCTTAGCCAGCTCATTGACAAAAGCAATATTGATGTCCCGCTGAGAGTTTTCAATGACTTTAGCCGCCTCAGCCACTTTTATCGTGGGGGCTAAATGCGTACCGGCTGTGATCACTTCGGCATATAGTTCATCAACCACTTTCCCGGTTTCAGGTGTTGAGCCGGAGGTCACTTTTAAGATTTTCTCAACCGTATGCAATTTGTCTCCGGGATTGATTCGTTCAGGCGAATAACCCACATAAAAATCTTCATTAAATGTTAAACCGGAATGTTGTTCTAAAATCGGCACACATTCATCTTCTGTCGCTCCGGGATAAACCGTGCTTTCATATATGACAATATCGCCTTTCTTGAGGACTTTTGCTACACTTTCTGAAGCCTTTACCAAAGGGGTAAGGATAGGGCGGTTATTTTTATCTACAGGCGTGGGTACCGTTATAATAAAAATATTGCAGTCTTTAATGTCTTCAATAGTATGCGAGCAAAACAGACCACTTTCAGCATTGGATGATATTGGGTTGTCCTGAACCAACACGGATTGTAAAATATCATCTTCAACTTCTAAAGTATCGTCATGTCCTGAAAGAAGTTGATCAACTCTTGTTTGATTGATGTCAAAACCCACGACCGGGTGTTTGGTGGCGAAAAGTCTGGCAAGGGGTAAGCCCACATAACCTAAACCTATAATGGCAATTTTGTTGTTTTTCATCGTTGTAAATTGGATTACAAATGTATTAATTTATTATTGAAAATCTTTTTTATCTTACGCCCTTTCAGGGCTTTATTTTAGGTTATCTTTTTTTAAGATGAGCTTCGCTGCATCTTTTACATCCTACGCCCTTTCAGGGCTTAATTTATTAATCGTTTTGAGGTTACAAACTTTGCGTTACTAAACAAGAGATGTAGCTTTCATTAATCAGATTTGACCCAGAATGGGTCGTATAATTATAGTTCTAATCCCCATTTTCATTGCGACCCCGAAGGTGGTCGAATAAGTATTAGATGATAATTTTGTTTTTTGAGTGAACTTTAAAACAAAATGCATACCATATTCTCTGAGGTTTGCATTTACAAGGATTTAACTCAAGAAGAATACGAGTAAATTTACAATCTTCTCACAGCCGGCGGACTAACCCGAAAGATTTTCCCAAGCGAACTGACCCGAAAGTTTACCCAACCTTTTGGGTCTT
>CAYMXD010000513.1:0-247 GCA_964394095.1 uncultured Mesohalobacter sp.
TTTGCTGTAAACGCTTTGGGCTTTTTTAACCAGTTTTTTACCCAGACCTTGATTTTGGAATTGATGGTGTACAAGAAGACCAAACCAGTTGTCATTTTTTCTTTCAAAACAGAAAAACCAGCCAATTATTGCATTCTCCTCGTTTTTGATTATAAAATGCTTTAGCTTAACCAGTCCATCTAGGTACGTTTTAAAATTAGAGTATGATTTAAACTGAAGCGCTTCAGGGTATTCGCGGTTCAACAGC
>CAYMXD010000513.1:257-2224 GCA_964394095.1 uncultured Mesohalobacter sp.
AAAAAGTTGTGTTTTGGTATTTTCTTGTAATTCTGTATTTTCTATAATTTTCAAGGTCTTAATTTTTTTAAGATGTCTTCTAAGCCATTTGCTTTTATTTCTAAAATTTCCTGCATTTGAAGTCCTAGTTTATTTTTCGGAAAGCCTTTTTGCCTGTACCAAACCAAATAGTATTCTGGAATATCAATTAAATAATAGCCTTTGTATTTGCCAAACGGCATCTTGGTTGTCGCCAGATTTTTAAGATAAGGATTTGAAGTCATAGGCTTAAAATCTAATGTTCAAAATATAGTTTCAATTTTAAAAAAAAGTGCTTTATATTATACCTTAAATTAAACTTATTTAAGGGTCTTTTGTTGTGTTTAAGATCAAATTCCTTTAAGGCCTGTTCAAGACTTCCTTGAGCGTGTATGGCTTTCCAGAATGCTCTAAATCCATGTTTGGCCTCATCTAATTCAATAGTGATTTGATGAGGTTTATCGTTTAAAAATTTGTTAATATTAAAATTTACGGTTTCAATATAGTCTAAACAAATGGCATGACGTTCATCTTTATTTAAATTTTCCGGAGGTAGTTTTTTGATGCCATTGGCATATGCATATATCATACTTTTCGGTAATAAAAAACGCTGCATATAGCTTTCTGCTGCTTTTTTCGAATCACGTTTTAAATGAACATAAAAAGCCTTGTTGCCAAACTCTTTATCCAATTGGCCAAGTTGCCAGCTCAATCGGTTATCGGCTTCAATATGATTGTCTGGAAAAGCAAAGCGTTCCTTACCAAGACAATGAGTTCTAGACTCGTGCCCGGCGGTATAGTTTGAGATGTGTTTACAAGCTTTGATAAAACCCGTTGAGCCACTTCTGCCGGTACACAAGACAAAAACATTCATCCTATAATTTTTTTGTCGTCAGTTTTCTAAGTTTAATCGCTGTTAAAACTTTTTTGGTGTACAAGGGGAAATCTGCATTTTGAATCCAGTTGTAATAACCCGGTTCTTTATCAAGAATATCTTCAACTTTTTTGCCCTTATGTTTGCCGAAGCCAAAGACTTCTTCGCCTTTTTTATTGTATTGCAGCATTCCTGCAAAGTCTGCAAATTTTTTGTGGGCGCTAAATTCAGCCAGCCATTTGGTGTCATTTTCTAGATCTTCGTACCTGTCTAGTTGAGATTTTAAAACTTCGTAAGTGGCGTGGGTATCTGCTTCGGCACTGTGAGCATCGGTTAAATCTTTATCACAATAAAACTTATACGCCGCCTCTAATGTTCGTTTTTCTTTTTTGTGAAAAATGGTTTGTACATCAACTTTTACGGCATTTTTCATATCAAAATCTACTTCGGCTCTCAGCATTTCTTCAGCCAATAGTGGAATATCAAAACGGTTAGAATTATATCCTGCCAAATCTGCATCTTTTATAAAGTTATAAATTTTTGGAGCTAATTCTTTAAACGTTGGTTCGTTTGCAACATCTTCATCAGAAATGCCATGTATGGCTGTAACTTCTCGTGGAATGGGTACTCCGGGATTTACGCGCCAAGTGTAACTTTCTTTATTCTGGTTGGGAAACACTTTTAGGATAGCAATTTCAACAATCCTGTCTTTGGCAATATTGGTTCCTGTAGTTTCAAGGTCAAAAAAGCAAAGGGGTTTGTGGAGGTTTAAATTCATGGAGTTTTTATAAGTAGTTTAATTTCTAGTTTCAAATTATTCAGGTGTAGATTCAATATAGCCCATATAATGCTATTATCAATATTATCATAAGCGTGTACTAATCTGTTTCTAAATCCTATGATTTGTTTTTCATTATTAATTTTAAGCTTCTCATCAGCTTTTCTTATATTATTTAGAGCTTCTCCAATAATCATTAATTGTCTTTCAACAGCACTTTGAGTTTTCAAATCTAGCTGATACCTATTAAAGTCGTCAATATCAGAAATAAAATCTTCTATTAATTCTATAGCAATT
>CAYMXD010000514.1:0-2220 GCA_964394095.1 uncultured Mesohalobacter sp.
CTTCTCTTTACAGAGAGGCTTTTTTTTAGACTATTCTTATTTTACTCATAATTTTGAGTCTCGGAGTTTATGCTGAGCTTGCCGAAGCGCTCGTACAATGAAAACCTCAATAGACTTTTTTAGTTTGTTGAGGTTTTTTTAATGAGAGAGACGAGTCCCAAATTATTCTGGATATTCTGTTTGTTCTTCATTTTGAAAGTTCTAAATTTACAATATGGGTTTATCGTTTCTAAACCCTTTTTATTCTTTATGATTATTTCTTCCCATCATATTTCCAATGGTCTTCATGTCTGTTATGGCTTTCCCTTTAATTAGCCATGATATACCAAATGGAATAACTGCAGTGGTTTCAAAAATAAATACATAGTAGTTACTTAAAGGAAAATCATCAACAACAAATTTTTCAATAAGTATAAAAACAATTATTAAAGCAACTGAGATAAAGACAAGATTACCACACCAACTGTAGAGTTTATGATTGCCATCATCCTGACCTCTTGTAAATTTATATTTGGACATCCATCCCATACAAAAGATAAAAATACCGGCGCTTATCAGATGGATGGTATTTAAAAGTTTATCGGTATGCCCAAATAATGGTTCTTTACCGTTTGCGCAAAGTTCATCTATTGTCAAGCTATTACTATCACAACATATAGTAGGGACAAAAACAACCACTAAAGCAGCCAAGCCACCAATATTTGTCAAAAAATCATCACTAATTTGTTCAGTTGTTTCATCTATTTTATAGCCTTTATAAGAAATTAGAAAAAGACCAAAAGCTGATAAAATGATAATAAATATTAACGATGTAAGTGTATTATAGTAATAATGACTGATAGACGCCAAAACTTCTCCGCCTGCTAAAGGTAATAGTACTGGCAACAAAAAACCCAATGTACCAATTAATTTTCGGATTCTATAATCAGAATGCTGAAGGTCTTTATTTATCATGGCATTAATTTTTAGAGATTAAAAATACATCATCAAATAAAATAAGCTAACTACTCTTAACTTATACCTAATTAAAGGTATTTTTCGAGTTTGAAAGTTTACAACTTTAAAAACCTCTCACTTAAAACTATTCATTAAATTTGTAGTCTTATATCAACAATCCATTAATAAATCCCATGCTAAAGAAGCACATACCTATTCTGAGCTTATTTATGTTATTATTGATATCCTGCGAAGAGTCTGAAACAGATTTTCCTGAACCTCAAGTGACTTTGTTTAATAAAACTTGGGTGGCTTCCACAGGCGTTGATAGTATTCGCTTCCGCCTTAACGCCGATGGCACCTATAATGGTGGCAGTGATGAGGGGTTTCCTAATCAAGGCTTTTGGAATTGGGTGGATGATTCTGAAGAGGTCATGCGCATCATTTACAACAATACGGTCATTTGGTACAGGTTTGAAAATTTAACTTCAAATTCTGTGGTCACTTTTATCAGCGAAGAACAACCTTATGAATGGGGAGATGGCATATTATTCTCCTTGTCTGATTAATTTTCAGCAAGAGCCTTTATCTTCGATTTTATTAATTTGATATTACTATTTTCCACGTTATTAGCTTTTGCTAGTATTTCCCATTGACTTATGGCCTCTTGCGTAGAATTAATGATATCTTCAACCAATTTTGGTTTGAGTTTGGCATAATGACCTAAATTTAATAGTCCTTTAATTCCAGGATTTTGACCTTCTCCCATGAGCATAGTACTTTGTTGACCTCCCGGCCCTGATGAAAATGTTAAATCGTAGGCAGGTGATAATGTCCATCTGCCTTCCTTATCCATAAGAAAAGAAAAATTCTTGGCATGGTCATCTCTATTATGTGACAGCACATTAAAAACGGCCCAACGATACATATTTTCAACTTCTCTGGCATCTTTTATTAAAACACCGGTCAATTTTATCAAATCCTTATAGTCTAAAGACGGAAACCTAAAGTCGGCATGAAGTAAACCACTCGCTGTATGCACGTGATATCTTGATTCTCCAGATCTATCAAAACGCTGTGTAGCGAAATATCCCGGGCTTATTTTGCTTTCAAATAAATGAACAGGCATCATGTCAAGGCCGGCTTTTTTAGCCATGAGGGCATAAACATATTCTATGGCACCCGCATCGTTTCCATCAAATGTATTGGGGAATTTCACTATCCAATGTTCAAATCCTTTAGGCAACTGGACTGGGTGTGAAATGATATTGTTTTTTTCAAAAT
>CAYMXD010000515.1:0-2197 GCA_964394095.1 uncultured Mesohalobacter sp.
CATGGATCAAAAAGCCAGCAGTATTGGTGGTGTTGTGGGCATTTTCTTTATGGCACTAACTTTGGCTATCGTGTCTTTCTCTTGTACGGGACCTATTTTAGGCTCTTTGCTCGGGGGTTCACTTACAGCTACTGGTGGAGCCATGCAACTGAGTTTTGGTATGGGTGGGTTTGGATTGGCATTGGCCTTGCCTTTTGCGTTGTTTGCCCTCTTCCCTAACCTACTCAAATCGCTTCCACAAAGTGGCGGGTGGCTTAATACCGTAAAAGTTGTTCTCGGCTTTTTAGAAGTCGGTTTGGCCTTTAAATTCTTATCCAATGCCGATCTGGTTGAAAATTGGGGTTTATTAAAAAGAGAAATCTTCATCGGCATCTGGATACTTGTAGGAGTTGGATTGATTTTATACGTCTTAGGTAAAATCAAATTTCCTCATGATGCCAAAACCATCAAAATCGGAAAGGGTCGCATTCTAACCTCTGTTGTACTATTGGCATTTGTCATTTATCTTATTCCGGGTTTAACCAACACCGCCTATGCCAACCTTAAACTCTTGAGCGGTTTTCCTCCACCCTTAAATTATAGTCTATACGACAAAGGTAATACAGGGCCTTTAGGACTTGAAGCTTACAAAGATTTTGATGAAGGTCTAAAAGCCGCAAAAGCAACCGGCAAACCCATTCTAATTGATTTTACGGGCATGGCTTGTGTAAATTGCCGTAAAATGGAAGAACAGGTTTGGAGTGAACCTCTCATTTTAGAGATTCTCAAAAAAGACGTCATATTGATATCACTTTATGTTGACAAACGGGTGAATTTACCCGAAGACAAACAGTTTAATTATGAAAAAGCCAACGGCGAAATCAAGCAAATCCGAACCATTGGCGACAAATGGGCAACCTTTCAAACGGTGAATTTTCAAAATAACTCTCAACCCTATTATGTGATGATGAATGCTGATATCAAGCTTTTAAATAAACCCATTGGCTACGAACCTGATGCAGATTTATTTTTAGAATGGCTAAATGAAGGTTTAAAAGAAAATACAGAAACTAAATAATTTTCTCTGTGTAACTTTATGAAAAACTCTGTGGTTCTCTGTGTGAAAACTATTTTCAGTATGTATTCAACACCAATACAGAGCAGTTTAAAAAATAAAATTAAAAAAAAAAAAAAAACACCATGAAAATATTAGGCATAGGCTCTCGAATCAATCACCCGGTTTACGGAAAAGGCGTAGTTACCAACGTGACTTCAATACATTATTGGGTCACATTTATAGACAGTGGTCTAGAAACCATAGAAATCAATTCAGAATTTGAAGTCATTGAAGCATCAGAAGACGAAGTAGATACCGTAAGTTTTTACGAGGTAGAAAAAAGCCTGAAAGCCATCCTCAGAAAATGGTCTGACGCCTCAGAAGTAGTAACCATTGCTGATAAATGGAAAGGCGGGAAACTTATTTTCGAACCCAAAGACACTACGATGAAAGGCAAAGAAATGCCCATAGATACCTTTTTTCATAAAATCACCATGGTACGAGACCGACTTAGAGTACTGGAGCAAAAAGTAAATTCCAGCAACCTTGACGAACAAGAAAAAATAGATTTACAGCAATACATCTCCCGAAGTTATGGCAGTCTCACCAGCTTTAATGTACTGTTTAAATTAAAAACGCAACAGTTTAAAGGGCAAGGGAAATCTTCTTGATTTACGCTTTTCGATTTACGATTTAAGAGTTATTAAACTTACCTTAAGTAATACTTGACAGCCTTCAAAAAACCATCAAAAATTTCAACGAATAGGACAATATGAGTTTAATTAAAGCTATAACGAGTTATATCAATAAAAATGCAAGTTTTGCTGTAATGGGTCAAGCAAACTTTTATCGGCCAACTTTAGAAAAGCAAGATAATAATGTGATTTCGTTTTGGTGTAAAGACACTGAAAAAACAGCATATAGGCAAGAATTCGTTTTTAATGGAGATGTCATAAGTAAGTCTTCGTGTACTTGCCCTAATAATGATGATTTTGATGGAATATGTACACATCAGGTTGCCGCTCTTAACAAGCTTTACGATTTAAAAAACTATAAAAACAATGCTGTAGATATTGATGATTTGCTTTCAAGTTCAAAATTTGCTGCGCCAAAACAGAAACCAAAATCTAAAACACTAATTCTTAAACACCATGATGGCGA
>CAYMXD010000516.1:0-2196 GCA_964394095.1 uncultured Mesohalobacter sp.
TGAAAATATGATTTTATTTCTAACGTTGATTTTTTTTCAGTATGCACCACAACTAGTATATATCGTCAAAAATATGACACTTTTTCTAATTTTTAGGCTTAGATTTAAAATTATTTGCCATTTTATCTAATGGACTTTCTATTTGCTTTGTGCTTTTTTGGCTAACATGAGTATATATTGTGGTCGTCTTTATACTATTATGCCCCAATAACTTTTGGATAAAGCGAATATCTGTGCCAGCTTCAAGTAAATGGGTCGCAAACGAATGTCTTAACGCATGTATATTCACTTTCTTTTCTATTCCGGCTTGTTTCAATGCTCGACGCATAATGGCTCTGCAGCTTCCAGGTGAATAGGGTTGCCCCTTTATCTGTCCTTCAAAAACATAGCTCTCAGCAGTATAAAGTTCTTTATAGGTGTTAAAATATTCAACAATAGAATAAGGCAACATAACCTGCCGGTCTTTCTTCCCTTTACCGGACTTTACAAGAATTTTATGCTCAGCAAAATCAATATCAGTCCATTTCAGATTACAAATTTCACTTACCCGTAATCCGGCTCCATAGGCCAATAACAGTATCAGCTTATGTTTTGGCTGGTTTACAGCTTCTATAATACGCCTGCACTCATCAATACTCAATACTTTTGGTAATCTTTTCTCTTTTTTTGGTCGCGGAATGGTCCAGGATTGAGTATCATCCCATTCCAACACATACTTGTAATAAAATTTTAAAGCGTTAACAACCATATGTCCACTAGAAGATTTTAAACCATACTCAGATAGTTTTGATAAATATTTTACTACTGTTTTACGATCCATCTGCTCAGGGTTGGCATACTCATGCGAAACTAGAAAATTTACAAAAGCATTGGTATAACTGTTGATAGTCGAATTACTGTAGTTCATCGCCATAAGCATGTTAACCATATCTTCAACATAAGGCTTCGCAGTATCTGGAACCATGTCAATCAGTCTTTGTTTTGTGCTGGACAACTGCTCAGATTTTCTGTTAATGGTCTTTTTTCTGCTAAAGTAATCCTCTTCCACATGAAGTGTAACTTTTACGTTCAAATCACTCAATAAAAGCCGAAGCGTTTCAAGATTTTTCGGAGTAGCTGGAAGTAAATATGCATTTTCAGATTTAGTGTACTTTGATTGATTTAAACGTCTTAAAATTTCAATCAGTCTGTAATCTTTGGTAAATTTCAACATGGCATACCTATCATCAGGTTCATATTTGAATATTTCAACATTCAAATTTTTTGAAAAATTCTGTTTAAAATAATAATCATCATCAAACAGTGGTACACCAAAAATAGCTTCTACCTTTTGTTTTGCTTTTGGATGCCGATACACCATATAAGCCTTGTGGGTTTTGTTCCAATAGACCCCTTTTACCTTTTTTAAGGCTTTTACATAAGACTCTACATAATTCATTTGTAATACCCAATACTTTCCAACTGGGTCAAGAACCTTCAAATTCAATCGTGGGTCAATCTGATGTTTTTCAGATTTATGTACCGAATTACCAGCCTGTTCAGGATGTGATAACGGTCGTTCGCTCTTTTGAGCTATGGGCAAATGTTGACGTTCTTTTCGAACGCTTGCCTTTACGTTTGAATTCTCTTTATTGCCTTTATTACTCTTTCTTTTAGAAGTCTTTTCAATAACCATATTATCGAAATGTCTCTGTAATAAATTATAGTTTTCTTTGTTGCACTCTAGATGCCAGCATCGATGCGTTTTACTATACCTGGCACCAACCCGCTTCATTTTTTGTCTGGTTTTAAGGTCATCCCATTTAAAAAATGCAGCAATTCGATATTGCCCTCTATGCCAAATTTTTTTCAAAACTATTTCAGACATCACTAACAGCTAATAATGAAATAAAATTACATAAACTTTTTTAAAATTTATAAGTAAAATTAAATTTATTTTCTAAAAGCTGAGTATTAAATCTTATAAGATATAATGAAAGATCTTATAAACTTATTATTCTACATACTATCCTTCTCCGTCTCGAAAGACTCCCTTTCATCTACCGAGGCATTGGTTTCGGCTTCTTTGGCTTTGATGATAGTGAGCTCTTTTTGAGCATCTTCAACTATTTCCGGATAGGTGTCGCTGTAATTTTTTACAACAGATTCTAAAATATAATTCGCCTGAAAGGCATCCTCTAAAGCATAATAATTTTT
>CAYMXD010000517.1:0-2192 GCA_964394095.1 uncultured Mesohalobacter sp.
TCAGGTTTAAAAGAATTTGATTTAGGTACTTTGTTAATATGACTAAAAGCTTTAACCCACATTGCAGGTTCTCGTATAATAAAGTCATAAAATTTAGTTAAAAAACCTTATATTTTGCACCACACTTCCAAGTTGTAAAAACTTAAAAACCTGACAAATAGCAATTTAGTATTTTCTATTTTGTTTGTAGTACACACGGGGGTATTGACATTATGGGTCTAATTGTCAGTTCTTTGTACTTATGTATTTCAAATTAGTTTCACGTCTCAATCCAGCTACTGGTAATCCAGAAGGCTATTACCGAATTGTAGAAAGCTATCGTAATGAAAACGATAGAGTATGCCATCGAACACTTTTGAATATAGGATTTATAGAGTATAATAAAGACCTTTTACCGAAGATACAAAGGATCTTAAACGAAAAGCAAAAAAATCTTACCGGTTTGTTTAAAGACAAAAATCCTGATGCCCTAGCAATAGCATCGCATTATTGGGATCAAATGGTAGAAAAGGGAAAAGTAGATGTCGGTAGCAACACTAGAAAAGTTGACAGACAAGTAAATATTGATTCTATTAAGCATAAAGATGTCCGTGAAATAGGAACAGAGTGGTTGTGCTATCAAGCCGCAGAGCAACTAGGCATTAGCCATAAACTTAAAGCTTTAGGATGGTCAGAAGAAAAAATACAACTAGCCCTAACACAGATAGTAAGCAGAGCAGTATATCCATTTTCGGAGTTAAAAACCAGCAAGATTATCAAAGAGAACTCAGCGGTTTGTGAGATAACCGGCTACCCTATTGATAAAATAACCAAAGACAAGCTCTACCAAAGTGCCAAAGATTTATTTAAAGTTAAAGATAGCTTAGAGAAACACCTTTCAAAGAAAACCAACGAGCTCTTTGATCTAAAAGACAAAATCATACTCTACGACCTAACCAATACCTATTTTGAAGGCAAAATGTCTAAAAGTGAGATAGCACAATATGCTAAAGGGAAAAGTAAAGAAAAACGAGACGATGCCAAAATAGTAGTACTGGCTTTAGTTGTAAACACAGAAGGGTTTATTAAGTTCTCAAGCATATTTGAAGGTAAAATGAGCGACGACAAATCCCTCCCTGAAATCATCGATAAACTTAGAGTATATACCAGTGAGCAAAATAAAGCTATTGTAGTATTAGATGCCGGCATAGCCACCGAAGAAAACTTAAGTCTTATAAAGGTAAAAGGCTACGATTATGTATGCGTAAGCCGTTCAAAAATAAAGGACTATACCATAGAGAAAAACAGTAAAACATTTTACTTCAAAAACAAAGCAAAACAACAAATCAGTTTACAAAAAGTAAATACAACAAAAACCAAGGATTACATCTTAAAAGTACACAGTTCAGGCAAAAAAGAGAAAGAATCCTCAATGAACAATCAATTTCAAGAGAGATTTACCAAGCAGATACAAGCCATAGAAATGTCCTTATCAAAAAAAGGAGGTACCAAAAAAACAGATAAAGTTCAAAGACGCATAGGTAGAGCCATAGAAAAATACCCTTCAATAGCTAGACATTACAAAGTAGAAGTTATAGAAGAAAAGGGTATAGCGCAAAAAATAAACCTGACACAAAAAGCAAGTTATAAGGCAAAACAAGAAGAGTTGGGCAAGTATTTTATACGTACTTCATTAAATGCTAGTAATGAAAAAATAATATGGGATATTTATAACTGTATTCGAGAAATAGAAAGTAGTTTTAGATGCCTTAAAACAGACCTAGACCTTCGTCCTGTATATCATAAATCAGATAAGGGAACAATAGCACACTTACATCTTGGTATACTGGCTTATTGGATTGTTAATACTATACGCTATCAGCTTAAAGCAAAAAGGATAAAAGATGACTGGCAAGAAATAAAAAGAAAAGCCAGTACACAAAAAGTGATAACAACTTCAGGTACAAATGCATCAGAACAAATTGTATCCGTTAGAAAATGCTCACAACCCAATAAAGCACTTAAAGAGCTACAGAGACAATTAGGGTATAAAAAATATCCGTTTACAAAATACAAATCCGTAGTACACAAAACGGAAATCAAAAAATCAAAACCCCAACGAGAAAGGCATCCTACATAATGTTAGCTGCAATGTGGGTTAATGTTCCTTACTTTGCAAGCCTGTATCGAGCTTTTCGAGATGCTCAGTGCGA
>CAYMXD010000518.1:0-2184 GCA_964394095.1 uncultured Mesohalobacter sp.
TGTTATATGAAAGTTGGTAGAGGGTAGTTTTGGTAATTAGTAAATAGATTTTCCCTAAATCGCGTTGCGGTAAAATTAAGCTGGTAGGTATTAGTAATTTGTAGTTAGTAATTTGACCTTACCAAATAGCGGTGACCGCTTGGGTAGTAGTCCACTCACAGGCTATAAAAACAACAGCATCAACAGTATAAATAGTGAGAAAGCATCCATAGAAACAACAGTACCCGTAGAGCCTCAGATACATTAGTTTACTTCACCCAAAGGGTCTTGTGTTCAATCTCACTTTCTCGCTCCAACAGTTCTAATTCACCTTCAAAATACCCACAATATAAAAAGCCTAAACATTTTTCACCATCAGCTAATGGGATTAGGTCTTTAAGATGCTCTTTAAAAGCAGGTGTACTCCAATACATTCCAATCTTTAAATCCTTCGATGCAATCCACATGTTTTGTACGGCCATAGAGGTTGCAGCAATTTCTTCCCATTCCGGTACACTTTTCTTAGGATCACGCTGCATACAGACGGCTATCACGTGACTGGATAAATTGAATTTTTCAGCTATTTTTTTGGCTTTAAATTGTTTTGGCTTTTCAGTAGTTTTCAGATAAATGCTTTTAAAAAATTCACCGGCTTTTTGCTTAAATTCACCCGTTAAGACTTTAAAGCGCCAAGGTTCGGTTTTACGATGAGTAGGCGCCCAGTTGGCTAATTCCAGTAATTTTTTGATATCCTTATCGTCAATAAGTTTGTCTTGAAACTGATGCGGATAAACCGATCGGCGGTGTTTTATGCTTTCAAATATGTCCATGTTGTTTTAAAAATTCATTGATTTTTGTCGAAATTCTCTCTTTCTCGTTCTCGGTCAAATTTGAACCCGAGGGCAAACACAAGCCTCTGTCAAATAAGTCTTCCGCAGTATGGCCGCCGTAAAATGGCAAATCTTTAAATACAGGTTGCATATGCATCGGTTTCCATAAGGGTCGACTTTCAATATTGTCTTCAAGGAGAAATAAACGAAGATCCTCAGGTGTAAAATTTGCTTCTGCTTTTACAGTTATAGCTGATAGCCAGTGGTTTGAAAACACATCCTCTCTTTTTTCTTCAAAAATTTCTATGAGGTCTACATCTTTAAAAATGCCTTTATAAAACCTATGCATTTTTCGCCTTAAACCGACGTGTTTATCTAAAATCTGCATCTGACCCCGACCTATACCGGCAACGATATTGCTCATCCGATAGTTGAACCCAATATGTGTATGTTCGTAATGTGGCGCCTCATCACGAGCCTGAGTGGCATAAAATACGGTTTTGTTTTTGGCTTCTTCAGTGTTGCAGACCAAGGCTCCTCCGCCACTGGTGGTGATGATTTTATTGCCATTAAACGACAGCGCCCCAAATTTACCAAAAGTACCACAAGCTTGATTTTTATAGGTCGAGCCTAAGGCCTCCGCAGCATCTTCAATGATAGGGATATTGTATTTTTCAGCAATTTCTTGAACAGCTTCTACCTGATAAGGCATGCCGTACAAATGAACAACTATAATGGCTTTGGGTGTTTTTCCCAACTTAATTCGGTCTTCAATGGCTTCTTCTAAAGCTTGCGGACAGATATTCCAACTCTGGGGTTCACTGTCTACTAAGATTGGCTTTGCGCCCTGATAAATGATAGGGTTTATTGAGCCACAGAAAGTGAAACTTTGGCAAATCACTTCATCGCCATGGGTAACGCCAAGTTGAACCAAGGCTAAATGAATGGCCGCTGTCCCACTGCTTAGAGCGGCGACTTCTTTGTTTGTTTTTAAATAGGATTTGATATCATTTTCAAAACCATTAACATTAGGGCCCAATGGCGCAATCCAGTTGGCATCAAAGGCTTCATGAATAAAATCTAATTCATTGCCTCCCATATGCGGTGAGGACAGCCAAATTTTTGAAGGTTTAGACATAAAAATTGAGGTTTGTTTTAAAGTGTAAAAGTAGGTATTAGTTTGCAGTTTTTAGACTTGTGGTGATGGATTTTTTGGTGGAATGATGAGTTTATAAGTGTATATGTTTAGGGATTTAGGAGTTCCCAGAATCGGTAAAAGCCCCTCGGGATAGGCGATATGAGTTTCGAGGAAGATTTTCTCAAATCAAAAGAATCTGCGGGTATCTGCGAAATCTGCGGGCGATATTTCAAGTTT
>CAYMXD010000519.1:0-2179 GCA_964394095.1 uncultured Mesohalobacter sp.
CACTTACAGGCTCAGCACATTCTTTGGTAAACAAAACAGACTCTGGGTCTGCTGTAAATTCTACAAAGTCACCCTGGCAGATAGCTTCAACATCTGTAGAAAGATTAAACAAAGGGTCTGGACTTGCTTTTAAATTAATCGGAAAGGTTACAGGTGGACACTCAGGGTAGGTTAAGGTAAGATAAGCGGTATAGAATCCAGGTTCTAAAAAAGTAATTACAGCCGATTGACTATTTACAACACCTGTTCCAGATTCTCCAAAATCCCATTCGTAAGTCACTAAATCAGGATCTCCAAAGCTTAAGGAGGGATTAGATTCAAAGGTTAATTGTTCTCCATAACATATAAGAAAACTTTCACCATCAAAAATAACATCATTTGGGTTTATTATACTAATGTTGGGATCTATTTCCGGACAAGGAACAGCACAACTAATCAGGGCTTCCCATCCACTGCTTTCTGCCGAAGGTCCTGAGCTGAAAACAATAGTTAAGCAACCGGAGGGATTGGCATTGGATGCTGATACGTTATTTAAAATAGAATTATCAGAATTTGAAAGAGACCCGGTAAATTCTCCAATCAACGCTGAAGGATCAACTGTATCTGAATCGTAAATAGACAAGACGTCCAAATCTCCTTGGGCCATTTCAAATGAAATAAATTCTAGAACTACTTGCATATTTGGCATATCCGGGCAAATTGTAGCTACAAAATCTTCGTTTGCTGTATAATTTCCGTTTGCACCACCAGAGTCAAAAAAAGTTCCGCTGCACTGATTAAAAGTTCCATCTTTCATGGTAATATCTTGCGCAGATACACTAAAACTAATAAAAAATGTAATAAGAAAAAATCTTAGCATTCTGATAATCATATGATTAATTTATGGTCGGCTTAAAATAAAACTTTGTCGAAAATTACTAAATTAATATCAATTAGAAATGAAGTTTTCAACACATAATCAACAATTCTATTAACAAATATTGATAAAATATTTACCTAACTCAACTTGTATTTACTAAAGTAAACTCAGAATTCTATCAAATATTATTCAAAATATTTTAATAATACAATGACAACTTCATAAATTGCAATTATATTTCATAAGGACATAAAATTGAAAATTTGAACTCTTTATATAAAATAGAACACCTTTTTAAAACTTACATCCCTTCACCATTTAGCATAGCTATTTTACTTTCGGTGTTTGTGATAATTTGTGCAACCATTACCATGTCGGGTTCTACAATAACAGATAACTTTATTGATGTGCTGTCTTTTTGGGAAAAAGGTATAATTATCGTAAAGTCGTAAAAGAAGTTGAAGACAAAACTATACTTATACGTGATAGTAGCGCTATAAGTCTATGTTTAGTGATGTTTGACTGGACAATCCCGAATGCTGACGGGACGAACAGCTAAAGGTGGCATTAAAATACACACGCAATGGGATGAAGCCATGATGCTTCCAAATCTTGTGAATATAAGTGAAGCAGCAGTTCATGACAGAAAAGGATTTGAGGAGGTTGTTTTTCCAAAAGGAACAATAATCGTTGAAGACAAAGGGTATTGGGATTTTTCTATAATTAAATCGCGTATTAAAGCCAATAATGACTTTGTGACAAGAATTAAGGAGAATACAGTGTATGAAGTTGTAGAAGAGCTCGATCTTCCTGATGATAAAGATCAGCATATTTTAAAGGATGAAATTATTCGCTTAACTGGGAAAAAGGCTAAAAAAATAAACCTTGACAATGAAAAGTTCAGAAGAGTAGTAGCTTATCACAGAGAAGAAAATACAACAATAGAAATTATTTCAAACAATTTAGACTGGAGTGCCTCAACAATTGCAGAGTTGTATAGGAGAAGGTGGGATATAGAAACGTTTTTTAAGCTACTAAAGCAAAACTTAAATGTCAAAACATTTATAGGGACTTCCGAAAACGCAGTCAAATCCCAGATATTCGTTGCCTTGATCGCATATTTATTGATAGAACTTTTAAGGAGAGTAACTGCTAAAACAGTAACAGCATTCTCCAACTTTGTAGAGAAAATAAGAATATGTCTTCCATTTTATCTTTCCCTTGATTATGTTATTAATCAAATTAAGCCAAAAGCCCAACGTGCAGGCCCTAGACAAGCCAGTTTAGATGATATAGTTCAGCCAACTCTGTTTTAAAATT
>CAYMXD010000520.1:0-2172 GCA_964394095.1 uncultured Mesohalobacter sp.
GACGTATATTTTAAGGATTCCGCACTTGCGGGAGACATTAAAATAACATTCGGTAATATTTCAATGCTTAATCTGCTCATATGACAAATTTACACAAATTGTACATTTGTGCAAAATTTAAAATTTTGTAGATATCAAATTTAAACTAAAGAATTAATAAAAGGCTAAACTAATCGTGTAGAAACTGTCAAAGTCTTTTATAAAACTCTAACCGCTGTCCGAAGTTTGCAACCCGCTGTCCGAAGTTTGCAACTTCGGACTTCATGTAAGCTTATCTTTTCTATAAAATTATTAAAGAATTAATCAGGAGTCTATTGCATAACTTGGGTTCAATCGAAAAAAGGATTGAAGAATTGTATCTATGTGGAAACCAATCCTCCGTTGTTGACCGCAACAATTCAATCAATCCTGGTATCAGGTGAAACTAAATCATAAAATCTAAATTTAATAATAGAGTTACTCATTTAATTATTAATAACATGAATTACAACCTTTTAGAGACACATCCTTTACTTCGCCAAGCTCAGCACAAGTGCTTATCGGGATTTCCCTTTCTGAAATAAATTCGGCATAGGCTAAGGGAAAACTTCCAAACACGTTTTAGACAAATGATGTTTCCTCACTCAGGGAAGACTAAGGAGGGTGTTTTTTGGATATTTTTAAAAAAGACTTAGAGATGATTAAAAAAATTGATATTCGAGACATAACTGGGTAAGCCTATAATATTTTTAAAGCTGAGGCAGATGGTTTTTAAAAACAAACGCATACCGTGTTTGGGGATTCTAAGCTTGTGTTTTATGAGGTGACATGATTGGTTATAACCCGACAACCCTGCAAGGGTTCTGAACCCTCTTGCAGGGTTAGAGAGCCAAGCGATACTGCTTTATTTCTCCACTTGTAGTTTTATATTAGCTGTGCAAAGTTTGCAACTTCGCACGATTGCGCCTGTGTAATAAGGATTTAATCTCCGAAGTTACAAACTTCGGAGAGCTAAACTTCGGAAAGCTAAATTATGAAGAGCCTATTTCCTTTAAGAATGTAATATTAAGGCCTGACAGGTTTCCACTTTGGCTCGGCTTAGTGAATACAAAACCTGTCAGGTCTTGTGTTAGACCAATATATTGTTAAACCCCCAAAAAATTCTTTAAAATCTGTTCGCCCCAAACGCCGCTTTTTTCGGGATGAAATTGTACGGCGTAGAAATTATCCTTATGTATCGCAGAGCAGTAATCGAATTCGTAATGGGTAGTGGCTATACTGTATGTGTTGTCAGGAACGTAATAGCTGTGAACAAAATACATATAACTGTCTTCAGGTAGCGCTTTAAATAATGGTGTTTTCAACGCAGAAATGGTATTCCATCCCATATGCGGAACTTTTTGAGCAATGTCAAAATGCTTCACCTCCACATCAAAAATTCCCAGTCCCTCAGTAGGACCTTCGTCGGTAGTTTGGCACATCAACTGCATGCCTAGACAAATGCCTAAAACAGGCTGAGTCAATGTTGGAATAAGGTGATGAAGTTGGGTTTCTTTCAGCTTTTTCATGGCACTTTCCGCATGACCAACTCCCGGAAAAATGACTTTATCTGCTTTTCTTATGTCAGAGGGATTTGCAGAGGTTTTGGCCTCAACACCTAAACGTTTTAAAGCAAATTTTAAACTCTGAATGTTGCCGGCGCCGTAATCTATAATGACTATATTTTGACTCATAATTTAATTAACTTGATGTGTGTTTAAAGTGGCTTAGGGATAGCAGCGGCATCTTTTTTGTGGTTTGTCTTAGCGAAGTTGGCTTTTGAGAGTGCCACCTTAAAATGGTACACTCAAAAGGCGTACTGAGACTTGATAAACCCCGAAAAAATACAGCGGATAGCCCGCTCGAAGCCCCAAAGTATAATCTGGATATGGCAAAAATTAACTTCATAACTGACCTTTGGTTGAGGGTAAAATACGTTTATCGGCATCTCTTTTTATGGCCGCTTTTATCGCTCTGGAAAAGGCTTTGAAAATGCTTTCGATCTTGTGGTGTTCATTTTCGCCACTGGCTTTGATGTTAATGTTAGCCTGCGCAGCATCAGCAAAGGACTTAAAAAAATGCATAAACATTTCTGTTGGCATTTGGCCGATATATTCCCGATTGAACTCGGCCTCCCAAACCAACCAGGACCTG
>CAYMXD010000521.1:0-2167 GCA_964394095.1 uncultured Mesohalobacter sp.
TATTCTTTTCTCTTACAGCGTAGCGGTCTTTTCTCCATTCTTTCGGATACTTGTGATTTATTTCTAAATATCATCCTCTCAGTCTAAAAAAGTTAATAATGTAAGCGTTTACATAACAATAAAGTTAATACTATAAAATAAAATTACATATATTCGACATCGAAAACGTTTGAAATAACACTTCAAAACTATAATTTCTATACGTTGAAGTCTTTATTTACAACTAATATTAAATTTAAATATTGAGAAATGCTTTCAGCAATTACATTTATTGGTTTTACAGCACTTGTAGCCTTAATTTCATGGTATGCCACCCGAAAAACAGATGAAACCTCAGCAGATGGGTATTATTTGGCCGGTAGAAGCCTGGGAGCTATCACCATAGCAGGGTCTTTATTATTGACTAATCTTTCTGCAGAACAAATTGTAGGGCTTAACGGCGCTGCTTTTAAAGAAGGACTGATGGTTATGGCTTGGGAAACATTAGCCGCTATAGCCATTATTTTTGGAGCCATTTTTTTGCTACCAAAATACATGCGTTCCGGAATAACAACCATTCCCGAGTTTATAGAAAAACGTTTTGACAAACAAACAAAAGCCCTTCTATCTCTTTTGTTTTTAGCGGCTTATACTATTGTATTACTGCCAACAATCCTGTATTCCGGCTCGCTGGCCTTTAGCACCATGTTTGATTTGCCGGAACTCTTTGGGCTTTCAGATTGGGCAGTCATCTGGATTTGTGTTTGGAGTATTGGAATAATTGGAGCAATCTATGCCATTTTTGGTGGGCTAAAGGCTGTTGCCGTTTCAGATTTAATCAATGCCATTGGTCTATTAATTGGCGGATTATTAATTCCAATATTTGGTTTACTTTTAATAGGCGATAATAGTATAAGCGACGGCTTAACGGCTTTATGGGAAAACAATCCCAATAAGTTTGAAATGCAGGGTGCTGTAGATTCATCCATTCCTTTCGGAACAATTTTCACCGGAATGATGCTCGCTCAAATTTACTACTGGGGCACCAATCAGTCTATCCTTCAGCGAGTATTTGCTGCCAAAAGCTTGAAGGAAGGCCAAAAAGGGATGCTTCTGGCGGCTTTAGTAAAATTTATAATTCCGATTATTGTAGTTATTCCCGGAATATTGGCATGGCATATTTTTGGTAATGACTTAACAAATCCCGATGAGGCTTATCCGGCATTGGTAAAAAAAGTACTACCGACGGCTTTTATTGGTTTTTTTGCAGCTGTACTGTTCGGTGCAATTCTCAGTTCTTTTAATAGCTTGTTGAACAGTAGTGCTACCTTATTTGGATTTGATTTGTATAAATTATATTTCAACAGTACCGCTACCGAAAAACAAACTGTTACGGCAGGTAAACGCTTCGGTTTAATTGCAGCGCTTATTTCTATGGTCATTTCCCCATTTGTGATTTACGCGCCGGATGGCCTGTTTAGTTATATCCAGCAATCTCTTGGAAGCCTTAGTGTGCCCATTTTTGCAGTAGTTATTGTCGGGGTGTTTACCAAAAAAGTTCCTGCCCTTGGTGCAAAATTAGTATTAACTGCGGGCGTTGGCTTATATCTTATAAGTCTTATTTTCTTAGAACCCTACTTTAGAAATTCTGCTGTTGAAGAAGCCATCGCCAATGGTATTACAAGTCAAAGCCAATTGAGTATAATTGAAGCTGAAGCTTACCCACATTATCTTCATGTGATGGGTATTTTGTTTGTTTTGAATGTGCTTGTGATGTTAGTTTTAGGTAAATTGAAACCTATGAAGAAAATCTATAAACCTGAAATAACCGACTTTGTTGATGCCACGCCATGGAAATATGCTATTATTTGCGGGATTGCTATCTCCTTATTAGTTATAGGAACATATGTGGTTTTTTAAATAGTAAACTACCTTAAACCACACGGCCTAAAATGAAGATAAACAAACCAAAACTATCTTTCTGGCAAATATTCAATATAGATGTTGAGCTTATCGGTATTTCGTACGGTTTCGGTTTACAGCAAACGACCATTAATGCAATATTTTTTGCAGCAATATTTTTTTGTAGTTACATCGGTTTTGGCTTTCCGCCTTAATCTCCAATCAAGAGCTAAAACATCAGATGAGTTATAGTTTTGGCAACTAATCAGTATTAAAATATCGTTAA
>CAYMXD010000522.1:0-2164 GCA_964394095.1 uncultured Mesohalobacter sp.
TTTAGTTTCTAATAATTCATTAACGTCATCTAAATTAATATTTCTATTTAAAGTATCTTTTTTAAAAATTAATATTTCACTTTGTGCTTGAAGAGGTATGAAAATTTTCGTTGTGTCATTTACATAAATATAAGCATCTGATCTGATCCCATTGTTATCATAATAATAGAATTTTTGAGATGACCATGTTTCTGAGTCGATATGGTATGAATAGTAGGTTGAATAATCTTTGCCTGGAACAGAAAACAAAAAAGTCTTATCATTATAAGACCACTTATTCATAAAATCTGGAACCGGTATGTTTGTAGGGATATTTGCTACCAAACTATCATTTGATTTTAAATGCACTTTATAATTGTCTACTTCTGCTTTATTACAGGATATAATTAAAAACAGTAATACTATTGATAAATATTTAATCATTTTTTAAAAAATTAAGCCAGTTAAGTTAAGCTTGCGCGTTCAAAACTGGCTTTTAAAAATTAACGCGTTAAGAAAAAACAGGTACCGGTGCCCTATGAACAGAACCAGGCATGTTACAACAAGCGCCGGGATTATTGTTACATGTTGATTTTAATAAAACTCCCTTTGAAGTGAATTGAAGGGTAACTTCACATTCATATTTAATAGGATCACTTTCTTCTACTGTCTGAGCAAATGAATTTAATGGACTAAGTGCCATAAAAAACATCATTAAGCAAAAACAAACTGCTGTTAAATTAATTTTCTTCATAATACAAATATTTTTAAAGGTTAAACATACCCAAAACTACAACTTGTATTTTTTTTTTTTTGTTAAATATAAGTTAATTTTCATAAATTAGTCAAATATTCTAAATTTTATGTTGATGCATAACAGATGACAACAATCTCAATAACAATAATTTACTAATAAAAAGTGGTGCATTGCTAATTAGTAATAAAATAACTCGGTTTGTATAGACCATTACAACTCCACAAGGCTACACAAATTAATATTTGAACTACATTATTTATTTTCATCTTTTTGTAATTTAAAAAGATCAAAGCTTAGTATGTCCTCTTTAAGGTTTTCATTAAATGGGTTGTATTTGGAAATCCATAGACCTTCTTCTGTTACAAAAAATTCAGAAGTAAAATAAATTCCTCCATCAAATTCTTTTTCTGCAATAACCTTAAATTTGTTATCCAAAACCAATATAGTAAACGGATTTAAACCAAATGGATTATCAACAGATTTAAATTCTTCGACTGTTATAGGAAGTCTTGCAAACATATAATAAATATCTTGATATTGATCGTAAACTATTTTATTGAATGAAGGTGTTGTATAAATATGCTGAAATTGTTTTTCAGTCGGCATATTGCAGGATATTGGCATTGGCTTAGTATAATACTTATTCTCAATAAAAAAAGAATCAACAACAACTTCTTTTTCAAGGTCATAAGAATATAGAATTGGTTTAGCGGGAAATAAATATATAAGTTTTTTTGTATCTGGATTAAAGGTATAGCTTATTCTATATCTTCCGGGTCCCCAACATTTGTTATAATAAAATTTTGGATAGCTGAGATCTAATTGCTTGTACTGTTTTGTTTCTAAATTGTATTTTAATAGTTGTGAAGAATTGTAGAAATCATCTGTACCCAAATCACCTATTGATGACCCTGTTTTAACGTAAACATGATTTTTATGTTTGAAAGGAGGATAAAAATTTTGACCATTAATAAAAAATACGTCTTCATTACCGGATGAATTTTGATTCTTTTGAATATCTGAAATAGACTTGACATGATGAGTAACCGAATCTCCTATTGTTTTATAAATATGACCCACAGTGCCTATAAAATATTGGTTTTTATTGTTGAGTGGCAACAGGGCGCCTTGAGCGTAGTTTGAAATTCTATGAGGCCCCTCATCTTTAAAGTAAACCTTCTTAATCCTTTTTTTCTGTTTCCAGTCATATATTATAACTGAGTTTTCAAACCTGCTTTTTCGATATAATAAAGCAGAATCATTAGTCTTTTGAAAAAAAACTAAGTAAGATTTTCCGTAATCATCAAATTCCAATTTTAAATCGGCAGAATTAACTTTTGATAATTCATATTTGTAATTTTTATTGGTGTTACTTAATTTTTGTGAGGTATTGTTACAACCCAACAAGAAAATGATTATAAAAATTGA
>CAYMXD010000523.1:0-2151 GCA_964394095.1 uncultured Mesohalobacter sp.
ACCTTTCATCTCTTCTATGACTTTTTTAAGCTTATCAATAACGTTTGGTAGATCGTTAGTGATTTGTTCGTTTGTAAAACGAATAAAGTGAACCCCTAGTTTTTCAATTCGCGCCTGCCTGAAGCCATCTTCTAAAACATTATCATCATGGATTCTGCCATCTATTTCTATAGCAAGACCAATTTCCTTTATATAAAAATCTACTACATAATCTAGTATAGGCATCTGTCGCCTTACAACTACGCCTAGTTTAGAGCTTTTAGCAGCATTCCAAAATATTTTCTCCGTTGGTGTCATGTTTTTTCTTAACTGAACAGCAAGTTCTCTAGCGTCTTTGGTATAGGGTAAAATGTTATGGTTTCTCATTTTAACATTAATATGTATATAAAAGTAATAATTTTTAAAACAAGTTACTCATGAAGAAGTCCTCCCTTAAGAGGGAGGATTTAGGAGGGTGTTCTGCGATGCGTAAAACACCCTTTGCCTATCGGCATTTCTACTTCGGTACTTCGATAAACTCAGCACAACGCCTAAAGGGAAAAAGGAGACAACAAGCTTCCCGCTACTTTAAGCGGGACGGGAGAAGGGTGTTTTTAAAAGTGCGAACAAACCTATGGGTACAGATTAATTATTTTAAAGATTTTAAAATGACAAATTAAAATATATATTCTAACCTTATTAATAATTAATATCTTTGTATAAATTCAATTCAAATGAAAACCGGAGACAAAGCGAAAATAGATCCTAAAATAACAGGCTTAAAAAAATGGATTGAAGGTGTTGTGATTAAAATTCGCCAAAATCCTTTTATAGGTGAAGAAATTGCCGTAAAAGATCATAAAGGCGTCATTTACTTTGATGCCGCCAAATACTTTAAGTCCATTTCTAAATAACAGACTATGTTTGCTATTAGTTTTGATTTGCTTATCGCTGACTTAAAGCTACATTATGGAGACCCTTATAATAATGCCTATTTTGAAATTAGTGTCGTCTTAGAAAAATTTGGTTTTTATCGGGCGCAAGGTAGTGTTTATCTTACCCAAAACAATGATTTAGTCAACCTCACCCGTGCTATGATAGCACTTAAAGATATAGAATGGTTTAAGAATTCTGTGCGTGATATTCGCGCTTTTAAAGTAGAAGATTGGTCAGATTTTACCGGGTTTATGAAAGAAAAATAAAAGCGTTTTAAGGTTTAACAGATATATAAAGGCATGGCGAACTTTACGCTTTCTTGGTGGTCTTTGCGGTTAATTTTGCTGTTAGCTTATGAGTCTATTGTGTGAAGTCGATTGTTGGCAGAGGTTAGTTTAGTAAGTAGTAAGTAGTAAGTAGTATATAGTAAACAATCAGTAACTCGAAATCATTGACCCGAAAAGAGAAGTTAGATATTAGAAATTAGAAGTAATCAATAAGAAATCAAAGATCCCGAGAGGTTAAGCCGGTTAAGGAAAACAAAAAACTTTAAACTTATAACCCCATAAACTTTAAACTAAAAAACAAATGAAATCAATCAAAAATTTAATAGCATTAATTTTATTACCAATAAGTGTTTTCGCACAAACGCTTCAGGGTGAATTTTCAGAATTGCCTAACCAACCTGTAAAATTGGTCAGTTATAACAATTTTGACACCTATGTCATCGACTCTACGCAGACCGATGCGCAGGGTAAATTCAGTTTGAATTATAAAGCTAAAGACTATGGCATGGGATATATATCATCCGTTGGAGACCAGTCTTTAATTTTGATGATAGACGAAGACGCGCCTGTTTTCAAAGGTACTCACTTTAAGGCTATGGAAACCCTAAAAGTTGAAAAAGGACAGGAAAACCAATGGTTTACAGAGTATGCCATAGCCCATCCAAAACGTGAACAGGCCTTAAGTGCCTGGCGCTTCCTTAAACAAAAATATGCACAGGACAAGACTTTTCAATCCCATGTCACGGCAAAAAAGGCGATTGATGCTGAAATTATTCACCTCAAAAAAGAAGACAACCAATTTATAGCAGATTTACCTGAAGACAGTTATATGAAATGGTACCTGCCTTTAAGGAGTTTGTTGAGTAATGTAGGAAACGTGGCACAGAATGTCCCCGAGCGAATTCCTGAAACTTTGCAGCAATTAAGAGCCATAGACTACACAGATGAA
>CAYMXD010000524.1:0-2151 GCA_964394095.1 uncultured Mesohalobacter sp.
GTTGGAGCATACTCAAAAGGCAAAGGATTTGATTATAAAATCAGATTCTCCTAACTTAGACCTGATTCCGGCCCATATAGACTTAGTTGCTATTGAAATAGAACTGGTCGACCAGGATAATAGAGAGCGTATGCTTAAAAATGCAATTAAGGATTTGCCCAATTCCTATGATTATGTGATTATAGACTGCGCGCCCTCTCTAGGATTACTTACATTGAACGCTCTTACGGCTGCAAATTCGGTTATAATTCCTATTCAATGCGAATATTTTGCGCTTGAAGGATTAGGAAAATTGCTCAATACGATAAAAAGTGTACAAAAACTTCATAACCCCAGTTTAGATATCGAAGGACTTTTACTCACCATGTACGACTCCAGATTGAGGCTTTCTAATCAGGTGATTGATGAAGTTAAAAAACACTTTGCCAGTATGGTGTTTGATACAATTATACAAAGAAATGTGAGGCTCAGTGAAGCACCAAGCTATGGTGAAAGTATTATAAAATACGATGCCACCAGCCGGGGTGCCAACAATTATTTAAGTCTTGCAGAAGAACTTTTAAAACAGAATAAAAATTAAATTTTATGGCAAAAGCCAGAAAAAAACAAGCTTTAGGACGCGGGCTTTCAGCATTGCTGAATGACCCAGATAAAGACATAAACTCCGTTGAAGATAAAGATGCCGATAAAGTTGTTGGCAGTATCGTAGAATTAGACCTTGAGCACATTGAGGTGAACCCTTTTCAACCAAGAAGCAGCTTCAACGACGAACAGCTGGAAGAATTGGCCTCCTCAATAAGAGAGTTAGGTGTTATTCAGCCCATCACAGTTCGAAAGCTTGAGCGTAACAAATACCAGTTGGTTTCCGGTGAAAGACGTTATAGATCATCTAAACTAGCAGGCTTAAAAAGTATTCCGGCTTACATTAGAATTGCGCACGACCAGGAGGCGCTTGAAATGGCACTGGTAGAGAACATTCAGCGCCAGGATTTGGATCCTATTGAAATCTCATTATCTTATCAAAGATTGATTGATGAAATAAATTTGACTCAAGAACAAATGAGTACACGGGTTGGAAAAAAACGATCGACCATTACTAACTATTTAAGGCTCTTAAAACTTGACCCGATTGTACAAACCGGTATGCGTGATGGGTTTATCAGTATGGGACACGGTCGGGCTTTAGTCAATATTGAAAATCCTGAAGATCAAATTAAAATTTATCAAAAGGTAATAAAAGATAAATTATCAGTTCGAGCCACAGAAGAATTAGTCAGACAATACAATCAAAAAGACCAATCAACCTCAAAACCAAAAGCAGATCATTCCGCTTACAAGGCAAAGCAAAAACACATTTCAAAATTCTTTGGAACTAAGGTCAATATTAAAGTCAATCAAAAAGGCAACGGCAGAATAATTATTCCGTTTGCATCGGAAGAAGATTTGAACCGCATTCACGATTTGCTCAATAAAAACGATTGAATTGAACAGGTTTAGTTTCATATTAATTATTTTTTATTTTGGTTTAAGCTATTCTCAAAATGATAGCCTGCCTTTGGTTTTCGATAAAAAAGTAGAATCCAAATCCTTTAAAGCCAATCCATTTGATGTCAACGCACCAGCCAAAGCCGCTTTTTTTTCTGCAGTGCTTCCGGGTTTAGGGCAAGCCTATAACGGAAGTTACTGGAAAATACCGCTGGTTTACGGTGCCTTAGGTACAAGTTTGTATTTTTATATAGACAATACTAATAAATACAATGATTACAGAGATGCCTACAAAAGACGTCTAGCAGGCTATGAAGACGATGAGTTTTTTGGTATACTTACTAATGACAATTTGATAGACGCCCAAAAACTCTTTAGGCAAAATCGAGATTTCTCGCTTATGTTTACAATAGGAATTTACATTTTAAATATAATCGACGCCAATGTTGAAGCTCATCTCGACCAATTTAATATTTCAGATGATTTGTCGATGCGGCCGAGTCAATTTAGAAATATTTCAACGGGACAAAATGCATTTGGATTATCTTTGCAACTAAATTTAAAGTAATGAAAATAGCAATTCTAGGATATGGCAAAATTGGTAAAACAATAGCTGAAATAGCTAAAGAACGTGGCCATAACATTATTTATACAACAAACGAAAAT
>CAYMXD010000525.1:0-2146 GCA_964394095.1 uncultured Mesohalobacter sp.
CAGGAATACGTCCCCATAGGAAAGAAAAATTTTCAACTCATAGGTGTAGAGACCACAAAAAAAGTAAAAGCCAATGCCGTAGGCATACCACTTGTGGCTCTTCTTCAAGGAATTATTGCCTTTATTGGGTATTTGATTTTTAATGTCCCAGATCCTATTTTTTGGTTTGTAATTACTGCAATTGGGTCTGTAATTCCATTTGTAGGAACTGCAATAGGTATAATACCTGTAACAGTTATATTATTATCGCAAGGCATGACTTTTGAAGCTATAGGAATTTTAGTTTATGGAATTGTAGTCGTTGGTTCAAGTGATAATTTAATTAGACTGTTTGTTCTTAAACGAATGGCTAACGAACACCCTTTAATTACATTAATTGGTGTCATTGTAGGTATACCGGTTTTCGGCTTCATAGGTTTGGTTTTTGGCCCTCTTTTAATTTCTTTATTTCTAATAATCGTTGTGATTTATAAAAAAGAATATGCTAATGAGGTAGACCAGCATATGATTCAACCCGATATATTGGATGATTCTATCAGTGATAAAAAAGATCAGAACATACCTGAAGACTTACCTGAAAATGAAGATAAAAAAGAGACTACAAATGAGTGATAGTGAAGGATATAAAATAAATGAAGATTACTTAAAAGAGCATTCAAAAAATGTTTCAAAGGAGGATATATCTAAATTGAATAAAAAGAAAAGACGTTTAAGAAAAATATTAAGCCTTAAGGCATTTTCAAATCAAAAGAAAAAGCTCAAATTATTTATAGAAATATTACGTCAATACCATAAAGGTAATTATCGTGAAATTCCTTGGCGTTCTATTTCTGCTATTTCATTCACTTTGCTTTACATCATCAACCCCTTAGACATTGTTCCTGATGTCTTGCCCATTATAGGATATGTAGACGATGTAAGTGTTTTTATGGCTTTATTATCTCTTGCAGAGAAAGACTTAGATGAATACAAAGATTGGAAGACAAGTCAGAATTCTGATTGATTACTGATTCAATCTGTGTTGTTCTCTGGCCAATAAAGTATTCTTAAGCAACATAGCAATAGTCATAGGGCCAACGCCTCCTGGAACCGGGGTGATAAATGAGACTTTTTTAGACACATTTTCATAATCTACGTCTCCGGTAATGCGATAGCCTCTTTTTCTAGTTTCATCTGGTACACGAGTTATACCAACATCAATTACTACGGCATCATCCTTAACCATTTCAGCTTTAAGGTAATTTGGTATACCAAGCGCTGTGATGATAATATCTGCCTGTGAAGTGATTTGTGTAATGTTTTTGGTATGACTATGTGTTAAGGTTACTGTTGAGTTTCCCGGGAATCCTTTTCTTCCCATTAAAATGCTCATTGGCCGTCCAACGATATGACTTCGACCGATAACAACTGTATGTTTACCATTGGTTTCTACACCATAACGTTCAATTAATTCTAAAATACCAAATGGGGTAGCAGGGATAAAAGTGGTCATATCTAAGGCCATTTTCCCGAAATTCATAGGATGAAACCCGTCTACATCTTTATCAGGATTGACCTGCAAAAGAACCTTTTGTGTATTGATTTGTTTTGGAAGAGGCAGTTGAACGATATATCCATCTATATCATCATTTTTATTCAATTCGTTTATTTTTTCTAGAAGTTCATGTTCACTTGTCGTACTTGGCATTTTAACTAGTGTTGATTCAAAGCCTACGTATTCGCAAGCTTTTACTTTACTGCCAACATAGGTTAAACTGGCGCCATCGTTACCTACCAATACGGCGGCTAGGTGTGGTACTTTCTCTCCGCGCTGTTTCATCTTCTCTACATCGCGTTTAATTTCTTCTTTAATATCTTGGCTGGTTTTTTTGCCGTCTAGTATTGTCATATTTTCAGTTATCAGTTACTAGTAATTAGTTACTAGTTGTTAGTTTTACTATTAAAGTTTTTAGTAACTAGTTTTTAGTTTCTAGTTTTTATTCTTTGATTCTTGTTTTTTTTTGATGTAATTTTATAAATATTTAATATTATACATAATAAACAAAAAATAATTTAAACTAATTACTTACAACTTGCCACTAGTAACTAAAAACTACTTCATTTGATTCATCATCTGCATCATCTTTTTGCCGCCACCGCCTTGCAT
>CAYMXD010000526.1:0-2142 GCA_964394095.1 uncultured Mesohalobacter sp.
TTAGTTTTTACATTATGCTTTTTCTGCTTCTGCTTCAAGTTCTTCTTCAGTTTTCGCATTCTTATCAGATAAGTCAAGTTTAGTTCTTTTACTGGTGTCAAACATAATAGGCGTAGCGATAAATACAGAAGAGTATGTACCCACTACAACCCCTATAATCAATGCAAACATAAATCCACGGATACTATCTCCGCCGAAGATGAATATGGCCAAAAGCACAATAAGCGTGGTGAAAGAGGTATTTAATGTTCGACTTAAAGTTGAACTTGCACCTACGTTTATAATTTTAGACAATGACCATTTTGGGTGAATGTTATAGAATTCACGAATTCGGTCGAATACAACAACTGTATCGTTCAAGGAGTAACCGATTACTGTTAGAATAGCCGCGATAAAAGCCTGATCGATTTCCAGGCTAAATGGCATAAATCCATGTAATAATGAAAATAATCCTAAAACAATAAGTGTATCGTGAATAACGGCCGCAACAGCACCAACACTAAACTGCCAGCGTCTAAATCTCAATAAGATGTACAGGAAGACAACAATCAGTGAGCCAATAACGGCATAAAAAGAGGCTTCTTTAATATCATCAGCGATTGTTGGTCCAACTTTCATTGAAGACATAATGCCGTATTCTGAGTCTCCGCCTTCAGATAGTGAAAACTCATCTAAAGTAAATCCGTCCGGTAGATAATCTTTAAATGCATTAAACATTTGAGCAACTATCTCTTGGTCGATTTCAATACCCTCTTCATCAACTTTGTAATTGGTCGTCACTTTAACCTGATTATCAGATCCAAAAGTTTTTATATCTGCACTACCTAAAGCTTCAGTAAGAGAACCTTCAAGTTCGTTAGCATTTACAGCCTGATCGAATCTTACGGTATAGGTACGTCCACCGACAAAGTCAACACCTAGGTTGAGACTTTTGGTAGATAGCGTAATAATACTTGCGAGGACAAGAATACCGGAGAATATGTAAGCGATTTTTCGTTTTCCTAAGAAATTGATAAATATGTCTTTAAGGAATCCTTTTGTTACAGGAGTTGAAAATGCTAAAGCTTTATTGTTTTTACCGTAGCTGTCAAGGAAAAGTCTTGTGATAAAAATTGCGGTAAATAACGAGGTTAATATCCCTATTAATAAGGTCGTTGCAAATCCTTTAATAGGACCAGTTCCAAATAAGAGTAATATTAAACCTGTAAGACCTGTTGTGATGTTGGCATCAAGAATTGAAGATAAAGCATTTCTAAATCCGTCTTTAATGGCTTCGTACTGTGCTTTGCCGGCGGCTAATTCTTCCTTAATACGTTCGAAAATAAGGACGTTGGCATCTACAGACATACCAATGGTTAAAACGATACCTGCAATACCTGGCAATGTTAACACAGCTTTAAGACCTGCTAAGACACCAAAAATAAATAAGATATTTACTACCAGTGCAATATCAGCATATATACCAGCCTTACCGTAGTAGAATACCATCCATAGTAATACTAAAGCCAAGGCGATTAAGAAAGAGTTGATACCACTATCTATAGCTTCCTGACCTAATGAGGGACCAACAATTTCGCTTTGAATGATGTCTGCAGAGGCCGGTAATTTCCCTGCTCTGAGCACGTTGGCTAAATCCTGAGCTTCTGTGATACCAAAATCACCACTAATTTGGCTATTACCACCGGTAATTGGGCCGTTGGAAACTCCAGGAGCAGAATATACAATTTCGTCAAGAACAATAGCTATTTGAGTTTGGTTTTCATAAGCTTCGGTAGTCATTTCTTCCCAGATTTGAGAGCCGCGACCGTTCATTTTCATGCTTACTACAATTTCACCGGTTTGGGTATATTCCTGTTTTGCATCTACAATTACAGAACCGCTTAATTGTGGTTTACTTTTTCTATTGCCTTTTATAGCATAAAGCTCAATAACTTCACTGTCTTTGGCCGGCTTTCCCCATTTAAACTCTAAAAAGCGTTTTTCATCTTTTAGAGCTCTTTTGGCTTTTTCATCTTTTATGATTGAGTTGACAAATGCAGTATCTTTAATTTGAGCAATACCTAATACAGCAGACTGCTTGTTTTGAGAAAGTTGCAGTTTAGCAAATAAAGGATTAGTTTTTAAGAGTTCGTTTTCAGAATC
>CAYMXD010000527.1:0-2139 GCA_964394095.1 uncultured Mesohalobacter sp.
CAGAATTGTTTCTTGAAGATCCGCTGTCTGTGTTTTTGCCATTTCAGTTTGTGCCAACTTTTAAATTTACCGGTTTTGCAGGTTTAGCCAGTCATGGTGCAACCATAGGAATCGCAATCGCATTATTTTATTATGCTAAAAAAGTAGACAAAAGACATCCTGCCTGGATTTTTGACAGGGTAGTGATCCCTATTTCTTTTGGAGCAATTTTTGTGCGTCTGGGTAATTTTCTAAATTCAGAAATTATAGGTAAGCCTACAAACTCAGATTTCGGAGTAGTGTTTAAAAAGCTGGGTGAAGATTTTGCAAGACATCCTGCTCAACTCTATGAAGCAGGCTCTTATCTCGTTTTATTTTTAATTTTGTATTATCTATATTGGAAAACTCCAATAAAAAAACGACAAGGGGTTTTGTTCGGAACATTCTTTACATTGATGTGGAGCATCAGGTTTGTCGTAGAGTACTTTAAGGAACCTCAAGTTCCGGAAAGAGCTGATTGGATTATTAATACAGGTCAAATTTTAAGCATACCCATGATATTAGTTGGTTTAGTGGTTATTTATTTGGCTAACAATGCTTATAAAAAAACAAGCGCATGAAAAAGCTTAGTGTCATTTTAGTATTTGTATTGCTATGTTCTTGTAAACAAGATAAAAAAAACAGAGTAAAGCCTATTGAAATTTCTTTTAATAAAGAAGCAGAACTTGTGTTTTTGAATGATAATGATACTATAGTAAATTTGGATATTGAACTCGCTAAAAGCGAATATGAACAGCAAACAGGGCTAATGCACAGGTCAGAAATGGCAATGCATCAAGGCATGTTATTTGTTTATGATGATGAACGACCACGACCAACATTTTATATGAAAAACACTAAATTAGCTTTAGACTTAATTTATATAAATGCCAATAAACGAGTTGTGGAAATCAACAAAAATGCCAAACCCTTTGATGAAACACCTATTAAAGCAGAACAACCTGCAAAATACGTTCTGGAAGTTAATGCCGGTTTTGCTGATAAGTATAAAATAAGTGATAGCTTACAGGTTAATTTTAAAATCCTTTAGAATGAAAAAAATTATAGTATTACCGTTTTGCATTATTCTTATGGCCTGTGCAGAACTTCAAACTATTGCCGAGCAGGTTATAGAAGATCCCGATTTGGTTTCAGATGCTCAAATTAGTTCTGGGCTTAAACAAGCACTTCAGTTTGGTATAGACCATCAAGTGTCTAAACTTACAGCAGAAGATGGGTTTTTCTCGAATGAATTGGTGAAAATTGCTTTACCTGAAGAATTGAGTAAAGTTGATTCTGCCTTAAGAAAAATTGGTCTCGGCGATTTAGCAGACGAAGGCCTTAAGTTAATGAATGCTGCAGCGTCTGATGCTGTTAAGGAAGCTACACCTATTTTTGTAGATGCCATAAAAAGCATGACCATTACCGATGCTCGAAATATATTAATGGGTGGCAATGGTGCAGCAACGCAATTTTTACAAAAGAATACTTCAGATCAGCTGTATCAAAAATTTTATCCGGTTGTTGATGATTCTTTTGGGAAAGTTGGCGCAGATCAAATTTGGACGACTGCTATAGATAAATATAACACTCTGCCATTTACACAGGAGGTCAATAATAACCTTACCGAATATGTGACTCAACAAGCCCTGGAAGGGGTTTTTACCATGATTGCAGTTGAAGAATCTAAAATTAGAACCAATTTACAATCCAGGACAACAGATTTGCTTCAAAGGGTATTTAGACTGCAGGATTAGAGAGTTTTAATTTTTAGAGCTTCAAGTTTATAGTTCAACTAATATAGACACTTATTTAATATCAATGATGACGTTTTGAAGTTATGCATGAAAATCTAAAACTTAAGTAGTCAAAGTTTTAAATTGATTTGAATATTATTTGATTTATGTCAACTAAAATATAATAAGTCTTAAATATTTTTTTTAATTTAATTTATTTTTTTTTTTTATTTTTTAATTTTATTTTTATATTTTTATTTTTATTTCTATTTTTTAGTCTTTTTTACTTTATTTATTTTATTTTTATTTTTGGAATATACAACATCTTTCAACAGAATGAATTGTTCTAAACAATTAAAAATATATATTCCAATATAGGAATGCA
>CAYMXD010000528.1:0-2138 GCA_964394095.1 uncultured Mesohalobacter sp.
TGGATCAAGTCTTAAATCCAGGTCATCTTCCTCAAATTCTGTTGATCTTTGAGCGCCACTTCCTTTTCTTCGTCTGATAAGTATTCAACTTTGACATATTCTTCTGCCAAACCATAAATATCATCTTTCACTTCTGGTCTAAATTTACCTTTCAGGTCTACAAGCGGAACCAGATTATCATCTTCGTCTTTCACCAAAAGTGCCGGCACTTCGGGTTGAGCCTGTTTAGCAACCATAGCATCGTCTGCTCCAAAAGTTGGGGCGGTATGCACAATTCCTGTTCCATCTTCTGTGGTTACAAAATCACCGGCAATCACTCTAAAGGCATTTTCCGGATTGTGATAGGGCTGAGCGTAAGGTAAAAGTTGTTCGTATTTAATTTCTAAAAGGTCCTCACCTTTGCATTCTGAAATTATATAATATGGTATTTTTTTATCGCCATCTGAAAAACTTTTCAACACCTCTAAATCTTCAGCTTCAACAAATTTACCCGTGAATTGCTTTTTAATCAAGCTTTTAGCCAAAATTACATAACTGGGTTCAAAAGTATATTGGTTATAAGTAGCTACTAAAACATAATCGATTTTTTTGCCAACCGTTAAAGCTGTGTTACTTGGCAAAGTCCAGGGGGTGGTTGTCCAGGCGAGGAAGAAGGCCCAAGCCCCATCTAGAACCTCCCCAAAGGGTAAGACTTTTAAACCGAAGGCTTTAGCAACTGAGTTAACGGTAGTTCCCCCTTTGGGGGTTAGGGGGCTTTTTAGCGGGCTTCTAAATTGAGCAGTCACCGTAGTGTCTGTAACATCCTGATAGGTTCCCGGCTGGTTTAATTCGTGAGAACTCAATCCTGTGCCTGCTTTTGGCGAGTAAGGCTGAATGGTATAGCCTTTATATATAAGACCTTTATTGTAAATCTGCGCCAGCAACCACCATACACTTTCCATATATTTTGGGGTGTAAGTAATATAGGGGTTTTCCATATCTACCCAGTACCCGATTTTTTCTGTAAGGTCGTTCCAGACATCGGTGTAACGCATCACTGTTTTTTTACAGGCCGCGTTGTAATCTTCAACTGAAATTTTTGTACCAATATCTTCTTTAGTGATACCAAGTTCTTTTTCAACACTAAGTTCGACAGGGAGACCATGCGTATCCCAACCTGCTTTTCGGTCCACGCGGTAGCCTTTTTGGGTTTTGTAACGGCAAAAAATATCTTTAATGGTTCTCGCCATGACATGATGAATCCCCGGGAGACCATTGGCTGATGGCGGTCCTTCAAAAAATATAAAAGGTTTATCCTCAGGTTTTTGGTCAATACTTTTTTTAAAAACCTCGTGTTTTTGCCAATAACCAAGGATTTCACTGGCGGTTTCAACCAAATTTAAACCTTGATATTCTGGAAAGCTTTTGCCCATAATGCTGTTTTAATCTTAAAGTCTGCGAAATTAATGAAATTATCCTAAATTAAACTTTATTTAATCTGGAATTCATAAGCATTGTGCTCTATCAATATCTCAATTTTCAAATAATGTTGTAAAACCTTTAATCTTTGATAATAAAGCTTAATTTTGCAGGCTTAATTTTTGATATTTCGCATGAAATCTTATTTACAACTCTTTGATTTTCAACAAAAAGTCAATTATAAAACTGAAATTTTATCCGGCCTTACGGTTGCTTTAGCTTTAGTTCCTGAAGCTGTGGCTTTTGCACTTATTGCGGGCTTGTCTCCGCTTACGGGTTTATATGCGGCTTTTGTAATGGGATTGGTGACCTCTATTTTTGGAGGACGGCCGGGAATGATATCAGGCGCGACGGGTGCAGTTGCTGTCGTTATTGTGGCTTTAGCCAAAACCCACGGTGTTGAGTATGTGTTTGCGACTGTGATTTTAGCCGGAATTATTCAGTTTTTGGCAGGCGTATTGAAATTAGGGAAACTTATGCGACTCGTACCTCATCCCGTGATATTTGGTTTTGTAAATGGTTTAGCGATTATCATTTTTATGTCTCAACTCGACCAATTTAAAAATGCAAGCGGCAATTGGCTAACGGGAGAGTCGCTTTACAATATTTTAGGTTTAGTTTTATTAACCATGTTGATTATTTGGGGTTTACCTAAATTGACTAAAGTGATTCCTGCGTCG
>CAYMXD010000529.1:0-2111 GCA_964394095.1 uncultured Mesohalobacter sp.
ATGCAAAAGTTCCCGCAAGATGCATCAACATATTATGAAAAAGAGTTTGAATGAAATAAAGCTTGTATAAATACTCAGATTTAAAAAATAAGCGCAAAAAATATAAACTATAGTAACAACAGAAACAATAGTTATATAAATTAGAGATTCTGAACAAATACTCCTTAGGTCGTATTTTTCAGAATGACATAAAGTTAATAGCATCTCTTGCTAGCGCTCGTTTGCAACGAGTGCGAGCTATGATTTTGCTACACTCAAACTTGCGACTTCATAACATTTATCAAAACTTTTACATCCAAATACTCAAAGGTTTTCGTATTTTCGTGTCCAAATCAATTAAGCCCAAACAATGGATATCAAATTCAATAAAAACGAAGACCATAATAAACTTCTTGTTTCAGATTTAAATTCCAAATTAAAAAAAATATATCTCGGTGGAGGTAAAAAAAAAATAGATAAACACCACAGTAAAGGCAAACTAACGGCAAGAGAACGCATTGATTATTTGATTGATGACCCCAAAGACAGTATAGAAATTGGGGCTTTTGCCGGTGATGGGATGTATGAAGAGTACGGCGGTTGCCCGGGTGGTGGTGTGGTGGTTAAAATCGCTAAAGTCTCCGGTAAAAAAGTGATTGTTGTTGCTAACGATGCTACCGTAAAAGCCGGGGCCTGGTTTCCGATTACCGGCAAGAAAAACCTTCGTGCTCAAGAAATTTCCATAGAAAACCGACTACCAATTATTTATCTCGTTGACAGTGCCGGCGTTTTTCTGCCCATGCAGGATGAAATTTTTCCGGATAAGGAACACTTTGGACGCATGTTTAGAAACAACGCCATTATGAGTAGTATGGGCATTACTCAGATTGCTGCGGTAATGGGCAGCTGTGTGGCCGGCGGTGCTTATTTGCCTATCATGAGCGACGAAGCTTTAATCGTTAAAGAAACAGGAAGTATCTTCTTAGCTGGCAGTTATTTAGTGAAAGCGGCTATTGGCGAGAGTATTGATAATGAAAGTCTTGGTGGTGCTACAACCCACTGTGAAGTCAGTGGGGTTACTGACTACAAAGCGGAAAACGATAAAGATGCTCTGGATAAAATTAAAAATATAGTCGATAAGATTGGAGATTTTAATAAAGCGGGTTTTAATAGAAAAGCCTCAAAAAAACCAAAAGCTAATCCTGATGAAATATTTGGACTATTACCCGCCAAGCGTAGTGATCAATACGATATGAGACCAATTATTGAACGCTTGGTCGATAATTCTGAATTTGAAGAATACAAAGCAGGCTATGGTCAAACCATCATTACGGGTTATGCCCGAATAGACGGCTGGGCGGTTGGTATTGTGGCCAATCAACGTAAAATCGTCAAAACCACAAAAGCTAAAACCAAACCCAGTGAAATGCAATTTGGCGGTGTGATTTACAGCGACTCTGCTGATAAAGCGACGCGATTTATTGCCAATTGTAATCAAAAGAAAATTCCTTTAGTCTTTTTACAAGATGTTACCGGGTTTATGGTAGGCAGTAAAAGTGAACACGGTGGGATTATCAAAGATGGGGCAAAAATGGTGAATGCGGTGAGTAATTCAGTCGTACCAAAATTTACGGTCATTATCGGTAATTCTTATGGTGCCGGTAACTACGCCATGTGTGGTAAAGCCTACGACCCCAGATTGATAGTAGCTTGGCCCAGTGCAGAATTGGCAGTGATGAGCGGAAACTCAGCGGCAAAAGTATTATTGCAGATTGAAACATCCAGGTTGAAAGCCAAAGGCGAGACCATCACAGAAGCTAAAGAGAAAGAATTATACGATAAAATCAAAAATAATTACGACAGGCAAACCAGTCCCTATTATGCAGCAGCACGCTTGTGGACAGATGCAGTCATCAACCCTTTAGATACCAGACGTTGGATTTCTAATGGAATAGAAATAGCTAACAATGCCCCGATTGAAAAGCAATTTAATATGGGGGTATTACAGGTTTAGGAATTTTTATTGAGTTTTATTTTTCTTAAACTTAAAAAAGCCTTCAAAACTTAAATCTTCATTTATGTCTTCCCGATGAATTGCAAAATGGGATAATTCATAATGTTCTCTTTGAACT
>CAYMXD010000530.1:0-2110 GCA_964394095.1 uncultured Mesohalobacter sp.
TATTCCACTGCATTGGTGTTCTGGCATTATCTCTGCCTTCATTATTAATCATCTGCAGGGCTTGTTCGTTGCTAAATTTTTGGGTTTCCAAATTTTCATTATAAAAATTGATAGATTGTATGTCATTAACCTCGTCAATAGATTTTAAATCTATATTAGTCATACCTATCTCATCGCCTTGATAAATGTTTAAGGTACCGTTTTGTGTAGCCATCAGCGTAATTAGCATTTTAGCTGAAGCTTCTCTATACTCACTATCATTGCCGAAACGAGATACCAGTCTGGCAAAATCATGATTGCCTAAAGCATTAGCAATCCAACCGCCTTTATCCATCACGTTCTGCCAGTTCCTGAAAATCTTCTTTACATTTAGCAAGTCGAAACTTGTGATTTCATCATATTTTCCATTGACGATATTGTTTTCTAAAATGTCAAAATGGTAAATCATGTCTAGCTCTTTTCGGTCTTCTGCAACATAGAGATGCGCATTATCTTGGTTCACGCCAACCCCTTCGCCCATAGAAAATGCATCGTAATGTTGCATGACCTTTTCGTTCATTTCATGGAGATAGTCGTGTATTTTTGGGCCGTTGGCATAATAATCTTCTATAATCTTTCTGAAACCGGTACCCGGCGCAACATCCTTAAACTCTTTAGATAGTAGCGTCACCACATCCATTCTAAACCCATCAATGCCTTTATCCAGCCAAAACCGCATCACATCATAAATAGATTCCCTCACTTTGGGGTTTTCCCAGTTGAGGTCGGGTTGATATTTGGTAAATAAATGCAGATAATATTCGCCGGTGTTTTCGTCTAATGTCCAAGCAGGACCACTAAAAAAAGACGGCCAATTATTGGGCGGTCCTCCGTCTGCGTTTGGCTTTTTCCAGATGTAATAGTCTCTGTATGGATTGTCTTTAGATTTTTTCGCTTCCTGAAACCAATGGTGCTGGTCTGACGTGTGATTTGGTACAAGATCTAAAACAATTTTTAGCTTTCGATTGTGGGCTTCCTCAAGAAGTTCATCAAAATCAGACATTGTACCAAACTCCGGCATAATTGCACAATAATCACTCACGTCATAGCCATTGTCTTTATTTGGCGATTCAAAAATAGGGCTAATCCAAATAATGTCAATGTTTAAAGATTTTAAATAATCAAGTTTAGAAGTAATTCCTTTTATGTCGCCAATACCATCGCCATTACTGTCTTTAAAACTTCTCGGGTATATTTGGTAAATTACACCGCTTTTAAACCAATTTAATTTCATATTTTGCGTAAACGTTTTCGCTAATCTATTACTAAATAATTACATTTCCATTAGAATAAATGAATCGAGCACTTGTAAAATAGATGTAAACGTTTGTATTATTATATATTTAAAAAATTAACATAATAATTGAGATAAAAACAGTGATTTGAAACCTAAAATGACCTCAAACATCAGACTAGAAGACCTGGCTAGAGCTCTAAAACTATCCATTGCAACAATTTCAAGAGCGATGTCTGATAGCCCACGGGTAAAGCCTGAAACCAAAGCACGTGTTATTGCCAAAGCCAAAGAATTAGGGTATAGGCCAAATCAGATTGCTAAAAGTTTGAGTTCTGGAAAAACCAATGTTATCGGAGTTATTATTCCCAGGTATGACGAACCTTTTTTTATTGAGGTATGCCGAGGTATAGACCACATTGCCAGAAAATATGATTACCGTATTGTAATTAGCTCATCAAGAAATTCTTTTGAATTTGAAAAACAAAACACCTTAGCCTTTGAAAAAGGAGTTGTAGATGGTGTAATCATGTCTTTTACTCATAAAACCAGTACTTTTGATCATGTTCAAGAAATGATAGATAGAAATATGCCGGTGGTGTTATTTGACAATATACCTAAGACTATTGAAGGCGCAGGTCATTTAAGGATTGATGATTACCAATCTGCTTATGAGGCCACAGAATTACTGATAAAAAATAATAATAATTCAATCGGTTACATAAGTGGAACCATACTAAAAAGCGTCTTCAATAAACGCTTTGAAGGTTTTGTAAAAGCACACCAAAATTATAACAGGTCTTTTGATAGTACACATATTCTCAACTGTAAATCCTA
>CAYMXD010000531.1:0-2109 GCA_964394095.1 uncultured Mesohalobacter sp.
CTATGAGATTAAAAGTTGAAGTTGAAAATAGAGGGAATCATGCGGTTAAGCATATAAATGTATTAGTTAAACGCCTAAGTCAATAAACTTATAAACTCATAAACATCATAAACTCCTAAACTTTATAAACATAAATTCAACTTTACTTTAGTTTTAATTTAACGCCTCCTTATAAACTTTTAGACAGCGTTCGCGTGCGAATTTGTGCTCTAGCATAGGTTCAGGATAATCATCTGTATTAAGCTCAGGTACCCATTTTTTAATATATTTTTCATCCTTGTCGTATTTGTCAGTCTGACTGTAAGGGTTAAATATCCTAAAATAAGGTGCTGCATCAACACCTGATCCTGCAACCCATTGCCATCCACCTACGTTGGAAGACATTTCGTAGTCTAATAATTTTTCAGCAAAGTAAGCTTCACCCCAGCGCCAGTCAATCAGTAAATGTTTGCATAAAAAACTACCTACAATCATTCTCACCCTGTTGTGCATCCAACCGGTTTCATTCAATTGGCGCATCCCGGCATCAACAATAGGGTAACCAGTATCTCCAGTTTTCCATTTTTCAAACTCTTCTTCATCATTTCGCCATTCAATACGATCGTACTTTTTCTTAAAAGCATTATCGGCTGATTCCGGGAAATGAAATAATATCACTTTATAAAATTCTCGCCAAATCAATTCATTTAGGAATGTTTTATCTTCAACTAATAAAGCTTTTTTTACTATTTTTCTATAGCCTACGAGTCCAAACCTTAAATACGGACTTAATCTGGAGGTTCCATTTATGGAGGGCTTATCTCTAGTGTTGTCGTAATTTTCGATAAATTCTTTTTCGAGATGATAGTCAGGAACTTTGATGGAGGATATCTCGAATCCCATATCAGATAAATGTAAATCTGGTAAATCTGTTTTCTTTATCAAATTATCCAGATGCTTTTCAGATGGATAATCTTTCCAGTTAAAATCTTTAAATACGTTTTTCCATTTTTTCATATAAGGCGTGAATACCAAATAGGGTTCTCCATCACTTTTTACGACTTCAGATTCTTCAAAAATGACCTGATCTTTATAAGTATTGAATTCAATATTATTCTCTTTCAGTAAATTGCTAATAGAATTATCCCGTTCTAAGGCATAAGGTTCATAATCCTTATTGGTAAATACCTTTTCGATATCAAAATCTTCTATGATTTGTTTAAAAATTTCAATGGGTTTGCCATGATAGAAAGCGACAGACGAACCATGTTCATGTTTTAAAGTCTTATTTATTTTTTGCAAAGACTCGTAAATGAAAGTTAGTCGGGCATCGTCTTTAGGTAATTTATTTATGATATCGGTATCATATATAAAAATTGGTAAGACGGGATTATTAGATTTTAGCGCATTATACAATCCAACATTATCATCTAACCTAAAATCCCGTCTAAACCAAAAGACATTTAGTTTATTCATATTCTAACTTACATTTAGGCTTGACATACCGCCATCTACTCCTAGTACCTGACCAGTCATCCAAGAGCTGTCTTCACTAAGCAGGAAAGCTGTCATTGCAGCAATATCATGTGGCGTACCCACACGTTTTAGCGGATGACGTTCGTCCATTTTTTCTTTCTTTTTGTCATTGCCTAACAGCCTGGAGGCCAATGGTGTGTCTGTTAAAGAAGGCGCAATGACATTTACTCTAAAACTTGGAGCATACTCAGCAGCTAATGAACGAGCAAAACCTTCAATTGCACCTTTGGCTGCAGCTACACTGGTGTGGAAAGGCATTCCCATTTGCACTGCAACAGTACTAAAATATACAATACTAGCTTGATCTGAGGCTTTGAGTTTATTTAAAAGCTTATGTGTCACCTTTACCAATGACATAAAATTTAAATTGATATCATCTTCAAATGCTGAAGGTTTAAACATTTTAAAGGGTTTTAAATTGATGCTTCCAGGGCAAAAGACCAAACCATCAATTTGTTCAGGTAAGTCTAAATCTGAAATATCGTCTTTTAAAACGTCAAATGTAAAATGTGTGATATCTTTTCCGTCCAAATTATCTCCACTTCTTGAAGTAACATAAAGTTTATGTTTGCCTTCAAGCAAGTTAAGGGTTTC
>CAYMXD010000532.1:0-2109 GCA_964394095.1 uncultured Mesohalobacter sp.
ACTTGTCTTAATATTCATATGTTTTTAATTCTGTTTTTTTACTAAGCCAGTTATATCTTTTAAAATTTTTGACTTAGGCATTTTGTTAAAACATTAAGCAAATAAAAATCCATAACTTAAGTGTCTATATATAAATGCATTACCGTCATATCGAGACTGTCTGCCGAACAGGCAGGCCTGCCTCGCCGGCAAAGGCAAGTATTCTTTGTTTATAAAAAAACATTTTAAAATGTTCTTTGCAAGTACCTTATAAAATACTTAAAGTGCCTGTTAAGTTGTGACTTGTGTCTAATTAAATATAATTATAATTCATATTATTTATGGGCCTAAGTCAATTTAAATTTATAGAATCTATATTTAATATGCTTATCCTTTAGTTTTCACAAAAAAACTAATTTTTAGAGATTTGAATTTTACGAGTTTTATAAAATAATACTTGTTTAATTCCGATAATCCTATTTTTATTCGCTCAAAAGAACACTTTAATTCAAAAATTATTCGACCCACTCTTAGGGGTCGTATGTGGCATGAGGTCATATTTAATAAAAAACATATGACCCGCTCCGGGTCAATCTATTGTTTGTGAAAAAAAATAATTTAAGACTATCAGCTATGCGACGTTTGTAACTTCGCATCCCAATTCCTTATTTATGCGTTAATCTAAAAAGACACATACTTTTTAAAATAGGTTTGCGTTTTACAGATAGATTCAAGGGTATAAAAAGACCCAAAAGCTTGGGAAAACTTTTGGGTCGATAACTTAGCTGTGCAACGTTTGCAAGTTTGTGTATGTATCATATTGACAAACTCATTTTTTCACTCAAATGTAAACTTTAATTCAAAAAATTATTCGACCCACTTCGGGGTCGTGAGGGGTGTGAGTCCGTATTTACTATAAATATATCATCCCTTCAGGGTCAATCTATTGTTTGTGAAATCCATAACTTAAGGCTCTTAAATAATTTTTACTATGAGAAATTTATAACTTCATCAAATGCCTATAGTTACAAGCTTTGAAGAGCATAACCTTAAGATTGAAAGCCTTAAATGTTTATTTTAAAAACTAAAGCATTTTTTATCATTAGGAATGGGTCGCCTAATTTAGTTTAGATATTGTATGAGGTTTAATTGCTTTAAGCGCTTAAAAACATCTATGAGATAATAAGTTAAGTTGAAAATCGGAAAACATCAGGTTGCATATTAAATTTTATTCTACACTGAGCATTTTATATGAAAACTCAATTTTATACCAATCCATCGGCAGCACCCCTAGAGATATTTCAACAATTCTAACCTCAATTGTGCCGTTGAGGCACTAGTATATAAGCCTTTGAATTCATTAAGGCGTATCATTTATTTCACCTTAAACTCTATCCAGGAATTGATATGCTCCACAGATTTTGGTCTGATCAGGATTTCTAAGTCTCGGTTCAGCATAAAATAACTCGGTGTAGCATAGACCTGATAGTCTTCCACCGCCTGACCTTCCCATTTTTGATAGGCGGTTGTACTTACAAATGGTAACGGACCGGCAAACTTAGCAAAATCTCTGGCGTTTTCGTCGAGCGATACAAATATCACTTCTACACCTTTAGCTTTCCAACCTTCATAGTTTTCAACAATTTTTGGCATTGCTTCTGTACAATGCGGGCACCAGCCGGCAGCAAATACAACTAATTTATAATCGGCGTCTATGGCTTTAAGGCTTTTAGCAGAAATGCCTTCAGGATAGTAAGTATAGTCTGTAAAATTGATATCCGGAGCAGTTTGCCCCTGAGCCAATTTACCATAACGTTCCAGCTTTTTTTGTAATTGTGGATTTAAACAACCGCAATCGTCACTATTGAGTAATTTCTCTGCGAGGTATTCACTGGAGGTAAATAAACTGCGTTCTTCAAGGATTTCAAATAATTTTTCCATAACCAGGTTAAACCTTTCATCATCATCTTTTAATTGTTCGGCTATGATATCTATAGATGTATTAAGATCTTTAAACACCTGATCTAAAGCCCCACTGGAATTTTCTATAAACCAAATATGGTTGAAAATGGCATCGTAAAATAAACCGCTTTTGTTTAAGCGTTCATCTGTGTAATCTATGGCTCTTAA
>CAYMXD010000533.1:0-2108 GCA_964394095.1 uncultured Mesohalobacter sp.
ATATATATACTCTTAAATAAATTTGTTATAAGATTATTAACAAGTAGCCTCGACTCAGTAACCATGATGTAATGAATGTAATGTATCAACAATTGATTATAATAAGACAAGACAATAATATCATCCACAGCAAAAAACGACTGCAGTTTGTATTCACGTGTATACACGCAAACTTGAAAATTAGAATTAAAAATGACAGTGTACATGAAAAAGAACATTGGAGGGACTTATTGAATCACATAATCAAAAATTATAAGTAGTTGTAAACAATGTCGAATCTTAACTACCATCCATCACGTCATTCATTAAAATAATTTGTTATTCTATATTCTTTTTATTCTAAAACAATTTAATTAATGTAATGCATATTTATATTATTAGATGGAATGTGCTGCTTTCGGAAGATTTAAATTTCCTGTGAGATCAAACTCTCTCCAATCGTAAGTGAAAAGGTAATACAAGTTTGGCGAAGTATTCTCAGGTACAGCTCCTTCTTGAAGATATGGAAGTAAATTCCCATAAGAATATGTACCCTCCGACAATTCCATAACTTCACCCTTTATTTCAATAGAAAAGTATACACAATGACATTCTAGTTTTGGCTCACCCGAAACAGTCATTTCCACCATTTGATGATCCTTTAGTAAAGCGAATAGTTGATCGTTCTTGTTAATCATTATACCAATTGGATTGCGATGATCAATTTGAAACTGTAAATCGAGTAGAGAATTGTATTTTTTAATATCAATATCAACCATTTCTTCCTTGAATTTTGTTGTATGTAAGTTTGTTAGTTCAATTAGTTGCATACTCTGTTTGCGAAGCATGTTGTTAACAGCAGATGTGTCCCAACCTGGAGAGTACCCTCTTCTCAATTCCGGTTTTGCCAATTGAATCATTTTTTCACCAATGTAATCACCATCCCAAACATTTCGCAAACAGCCATAGTGCTCAATTTGGTACGGTAAATTAAGGAGAGAAAGGAAGTTATAGGACGATATCCATGATGGTACCTCAGTTTTCTCATTCCTTAGTGTTTTTTCCAACCTACTGTATGAATTCAGGAATATTTTGATGTGACGACAACAGTTTTCCACGTGGTTGTTGTCTGATTTCAACTGTAATAAACGTGCACACATGGCTACCAAGTTAGCACAGCAGTCGTACAGCAGATTCTGAGGTGAATTAACTGCTGTTAAAACTTGGGCGCATTGATCTCCTTTTGCCATTTCTTTCTTGACTCTTTCTTTTAATGTTTTTAAATCACCAGTAGTGTTTAAACCTCGACAACGTAACCAAGACATTTGTGTGGGTTTTAACCACCTGTGCTGTGGTATTCCCGGATCTAGAAAGACATCCGCTTCCTCAGGTGAAATGTGGTCAATAATTCTGATGTACCACTTAATAACACGGGCCATGAAGAGATAATTCTCTGCAACAAAGGCACCAAAACCACCAGTGCCATATGGAACAATTGGGCACCATCTTCTGCTAATACACGATAGCATATCAAATATTGGGTTGATTGCTTTTAGGAAGGGAGAGTTTTTTCCACCAGCTTTTAGCCATGAATGACTCTTATCCAATACGTTTTTAGTGATTCCCAAAAAAAGTAAATGCATTGGAGTTTCCAAATGATCGTTGATGGAAAGCTTTCTTACCCAAGAGATGTATGGTTGCCATGGACCGAACTCAGTTGAATCCTTTTTGTAAGCGTCAATGATGGTACGATACCTATTTTCTAATTTCTTTTCAAAAATATACTTCAAAGTTGATGCATTTGTGGCATTGGAAATGACATATCCCTGGGTCTCATTGTTAACTCCAATAACTGAAAGATACGCCTTGACATTTCTGTATGTCCATTGACCATTTACTATTTTTGAATGAGCAATAGAACAGGCATCCCTTAAAAGTTCGAAGGTAATAGGTTTGGGAATCAGTAAATTATCATTGTCGAGATCTCCAGAATCCTTTGGGTAATCTTTTGGAGGTGGAAATCTTAGCAATTTTTCATAACCAACAATTTCCCAATTGGTACATTGATTGCATTTGTTATTTGATTCTATCGTATTTAGTAGAAGATTCTTTTCACAAACTTCACAGGA
>CAYMXD010000534.1:0-2105 GCA_964394095.1 uncultured Mesohalobacter sp.
CTAATCCGTACCCGAAAATACAGGTTAACACGTTGATAATGTGAATTTTATTTGAAATTAGTAATATTTCGAAAATATTTTTCCTTGTATTAAATAAGTGCATAAGTCAATAAAATTAAATGATAAAATCTAAACTTGAACTTTATTTCTTTCAAAAAACATACTTCAATATCTATCAGAATAAATCCCTTGTTTATCTTTGCCAAAAATTACAAATAGATGATTAATATTACTTTACCGGATGGTAGCCAAAAATCTTTTGAAGATGGCTCAACACCTCTCGATGTCGCTAAAAGTATAAGTCATGGTTTAGCTAGGAATGTTATTTCAGCTAAATATGATGGTAAAATCATCGAAGTTACTACACCACTGCTTAAGGATGGAAGTTTAGTATTGTTAACCTTTCAAGACAAAGATGGCAAAAAAGCCTTATGGCATAGTGCTGCCCACCTTATGGCACAAGCCATACTAAAATTTCACCCCAAAGCAAAGCTCACTATTGGGCCTGCTATAGACCAGGGGTTTTACTATGATATTGATTTTGGCGAAGACTCTATTTCAGAAAATGAATTTCCAAAAATTGAAAAACAGGTTTTAGAAACCGCTCGACAAAAGCATGAATTTAAGCTTCGCGAAGTCTCAAAAAGTGATGCACTAGAGTTTTATAAAACTAATCCGTTTAAAACCGAACTGATTGAAAACCTTGAGGATGGAGAAATCACCTTTTGCGATCATGATGATTTTACCGATTTATGCCGTGGCGGACATATTCCACATACGGGGTTTATAAAAGCCGTTAAACTTCTATCTGCTGCCGGTGCTTACTGGCGCGGTGATGAAAAAAACCCTCAACTTACCAGAGTCTATGGTATTGCCTTCCCTAAGCAAAAGATGTTGAAAGAATATCTTGATATGCTGGAAGAAGCCAAAAAGCGAGACCATAGAAAACTGGGGAAAGCGCTGGAGCTGTTTACATTTTCTCAAAAAGTCGGACAGGGTTTACCGCTTTGGCTCCCTAAAGGAGCAGCACTAAGAGACAGGCTAGAAAATTTCCTAAAAGACGCCCAAATCATAGCCGGATATGAGCAGGTCATGACACCACATATTGGTCATAAAGATTTGTATATTACTTCCGGACATTATGCCAAATACGGCGAGGACAGTTTTCAGCCCATTTCAACGCCAAAAGATGATGAAGAATTTTTATTAAAACCCATGAACTGTCCGCATCATTGCGAGATTTTCAATAGTTTTTCATGGAGTTATAAGGATTTACCTAAGCGTTATGCCGAATTTGGAACGGTATATCGCTATGAACAAAGTGGTGAATTACACGGACTGACCAGAGTACGAGGATTTACTCAAGACGATGCCCATATTTTTTGTACACCGGATCAATTGGATGAGGAGTTTAAAAAAGTCATCGATCTTGTACTTTATGTTTTTGGTTCTCTTGGATTTCAAAACTTTACTGCACAGGTTTCTCTGAGGGATCCTAATAATAAAGAGAAATATATTGGTACAGATGAAAATTGGAAAAAAGCAGAAGAAGCGATAGTGAAAGCAGCCAAAGAAAAAGGGCTAAACTATCATATAGAAACCGGAGAAGCAGCCTTTTACGGCCCTAAACTTGATTTTATGGTCAATGATGCTTTAAACAGGGAATGGCAATTAGGAACAATTCAGGTAGACTACACCCTGCCAGAAAGGTTTGATCTCACCTATAAAGGTTCTGACAATGAAATGCACAGGCCTGTGATGATACATCGTGCGCCTTTTGGGAGTTTGGAGCGCTTTATTGCTATATTATTAGAACATACCGGTGGTAATTTCCCCTTGTGGTTAACCAACGAACAAGCTATCATATTATCAATCAGTGAGAAATATGAAAATTATTCCCAAAATGTTTTAAATTTGCTTAAAAATCACGAAATTCGCACCCGCTTAGATAACAGAAGTGAAACTATGGGTAAAAAAATCCGTGATGCGGAAACTCAAAAGATTCCATTCATGATTATTTTAGGCGAAAATGAAGTTGAAAACCAGACGATTTCGGTGAGAAAACACGGTGGTAAAGATCTAGGCGAAATGAGTATTGATGCCTT
>CAYMXD010000535.1:0-2103 GCA_964394095.1 uncultured Mesohalobacter sp.
CAACGTGACCAGGCGTGTCTATTATATTTACGATGTATTCTTTATCTTTGTAAGGCCAAGTACAATGTGTAGCAGCAGAAGTAATGGTAATACCACGTTCCTGCTCCTGCTCCATCCAGTCCATTGTAGCCGCACCATCATGTACCTCACCTATTTTGTGAGAAATACCTGTATAGTATAGTATTCTTTCGGTAGTTGTTGTTTTACCAGCATCAATATGTGCTGCAATACCGATATTCCTTGTAAATTTTAAATCTCTTTGTGCCATTTTATTTTAGAATCTAAAGTGTGAAAATGCTTTGTTAGCTTCAGCCATTCTATGAGTATCAACGCGTTTTTTAACCGCTGCGCCCTCTTCTTTTGCTGCAGCTAAAATTTCTGCTGCCAATTTCGCTGGCATAGATTTTTCGTTGCGTTTTCTTGCAAAGGATATCAACCATTTCATAGCAGTTGATACTTTACGATCAGGTCTAATTGGTGTTGGGATTTGAAAAGTAGCACCACCTACTCTACGGCTTCTTACCTCAACGTGAGGCATAATATTGGAAAGTGCATCTTTCCAAAGTTCTAAAGCTGTTTTTTCTTCGTCTTGTTTTTTCTCTTCAACAATATCTATAGTCTGATAAAAAATATCAAAGGCAACAGATTTCTTTCCATCCCACATCATCATATTCACAAAACGTGTGACCAATGGGTCGTGAAATTTTGGGTCTGGAATTATGGAACGTTTTTTTGCTAATCTTTTTCTCATGTCTTCTTTTGAGTTTGTCGTTGTTAGCTAGCTCTTAGTGAAGTTAAAGTCTTTAAATTGTAAGATATCTAAAATTAATCCCAACTTTTAATATTCAACTTTTTACTTTCAGCTTTTACTTTCAACTTTTAATGATTTACTTTTTTGGACGTTTTGCGCCGTATTTAGAACGACGTTGCAGTCTACCTTCTACACCTGCTGTATCTAGAGCACCTCTTACGATGTGGTATCTAACACCAGGTAAATCTTTTACTCTCCCACCTCTTACTAATACTATCGAGTGCTCTTGCAAGTTATGTCCTTCGCCTGGGATGTATGCGTTTACCTCTTTACCATTGGTTAACCTAACCCGTGCTACTTTTCTCATAGCAGAATTAGGCTTCTTTGGTGTAGTGGTATAAACACGTGTACATACGCCTCGTCGCTGCGGACATGAATCCAATGCAGCCGATTTACTCTTCTTAGTAGTGGTCTTTCTTCCTTTTCTTACTAATTGTGAAATTGTTGGCATAATAATGTTTAAAAATTACCCTATTTTTTCGGGTTTGCAAATGTAGAAATATATTTTCATAAAACAAACTATTGTTAAAACTAAATCTGAAAAATAAATTATTGAATTTCAGAACGTTTCAATAGATAAAAAATAAAACCTTCATTATGGTCTTATGATAGCGTCTTTTTATTCTTTAAAAAACCCTATTTTTTTCGCTCAAAAGAAAACTTAAATTCAAAATATTATTCGACCCACTTCGGGGTCGTAAGGGGTATGAGGTCGTATTTTACTATAAATATATGACCCCTTCAGGGTCAAACAATTATTCAATCAGCTTCAGCTGTGCGAAGTTTGTAACTTCGCACCCCACTTCCTTATTCTCAGCTTAACCAGCTGTGCGATGTTTGCAACTTAGCACCAATACCATTTCGAAATCCCTATACTTTCCACTCAAAACAAACTTAAATTCAAAAAGTTATTCGACCCATTTCAGGGTCGTAGGGGCATGAGGTCATATTTTACTATAAACGTATGACCCGTTCCGGGTCAATCCATTATTCAATCAGCTGTGCGAAGTCAGCTGTGCGAAGTTTGTAACTTCGCACCCCACTTCCTTATTCTCGTCTTGACCAGCTGTGCGAAGTTTATTACTTTACAAGCTCATCATTTGCCCATAATTGCAAGCTTTGAAGCGCATAACCTTAAGGCTGAAAGCCTTATATGTTAATAGTAAAAAATCGAAGCATTATTTATCGACCCGGAATGGGTCGTATAATTTAGTTGAGGTGTTTTAACTGCCATTAATCATGGATTTTAATAATTCTCTTGTTTTTGGCGGTTAACCTCCGAATAAAAGAAT
>CAYMXD010000536.1:0-808 GCA_964394095.1 uncultured Mesohalobacter sp.
TGCCGCCTACCCAAATCTTGTCGGCGACAGTTACGAAGGTGGACACTGGTTGGGTTCCTTTGCGGTTTATGCCTATTTGGCGCAATGAGGTTTCTCAAAAACATAGGGCCTGCTACCATCATCGCCGCAGCTTTTATTGGACCAGGCACGGTGAGCGTCTGTGCGTTGGCAGGGTTTCACCACGGCCTGAGCCTGATTTGGGTGATGTTTGTTGCCATGCTCATGACGGTTTTCCTACAGGAACTTGCAGCACGTTTAGCTATTCTTCATCAAAAAGACTTAACCGAATTACTTCAAGACCAGCTGCAACATAATATTTGGCTAAAAGGTCTCATGCTGCTTTTGATATTTGCTGCCATTGTTATTGGAAATACCGCTTATGAAGCCGGTAACCTCAGCGGTATAAACATCGGGCTTACTATTTTGGATTATAAGGATTTTTTTATAAATATCGGTGGCATTAAAATCAATTATGCCGTTGTAATCATAAGTCTGATTGCTTTTCTGATTTTACATCTGAAGCAATACAAATACATTGAAAGAACGATGATGGTTTTGGTGGGTGTGCTGAGTATCTCTTTTATCGTTTCGGCTGTAATGACTTCAGTAGAAAATCCCAACTTCTGGTCTGAATTGTTTTCTCCCGGATTTCCTGAAGATGATGTGCTGGCACTCACGGCTTTAATTGGGACAACGGTTGTGCCTTACAACCTGTTTCTTCACGCTGCCTTGGCCAAACAAAAATGGAAAACAAAGGATAGTATTTCCGCCATGCGCATAGATACCTTTGCGGCTGTTGGAGTTGGTA
>CAYMXD010000536.1:818-2098 GCA_964394095.1 uncultured Mesohalobacter sp.
GTGTCTATTTGTATCATCATTACCACCTCAAATATTTCAGCTTATACTCAGAACATTCAAGGCATTGGTTTGGCCTTGGAACCCTTATTTGGTAAAGCGTCTTCATATTTTGTAGGCATTGGTTTTATGGCTGCCGGACTCACTTCTGCCGTGACCGCTCCTTTAGCCGCCGCTTATGTGTTGAATAAATTATTCAAATTAAATTACGATGCCGAAAGCTTTGCTTTTAAACGCCTGAGTTATGGTGTTTTATTGATTGGTTGTGTGGTGGCTGCATTAGACTTTAACCCGGTTGAAGTTATTCGTATCGCACAGGTGGCTAACGCTATTATATTACCGATTTTGGTCATTATAATTATTTGGTTGGCCTATCAGCTTAAATCTTCTCAAACTCAATATGGTGTTTTCAATTTAGTTTTAGGGGGTATTGTTTTGCTTCTAAGTTTAGTCATTTCGATTTCGGGATTATTCAAAATATTTTATTGATTCAGACACTTGCAAAACTATCACAGTGTGATATTGACCTATTTTTCAAGTATTTTTAATGTTTAAAATACTCAGCACGGCGTTCCGGAGGATGATCAAGACTTTGGAAAAAACGGAATTGAAACACTTAACCATCGTAAAAGAACGAATTTAAGTAGAATTATTAACTTTACGGCCGGTATTGAAACCGCTATTTTTTATAGCCTGTAATAGCCATCGTTATTATTATGAAACCATTGAACAGAAAAAATTACGGCAGTATTCCACACCTTTCCAATAGTAAACTTGGCGATAAAGATTACTTTATTGGTGAAGGGCAAGAGCGAATACTAACAAAAAAGAAACGAGATAAACACGATACTATACTTGTGTTTGAAAAATATGATGGCTCAAATGTAGGGGTAGCCAAAAAAGATGGGAAGATCTTTGCCTTAACACGCAGCGGATATGAAGCAAGCTCAAGTCCTTACAAGCAACATCACGAATTTGCTAAATGGGTAGAAAGCAGATTTGAACTATTTAACGACTTACTGAATGATGGTGAGCGTATTGCTGGCGAGTGGTTATACCAAGCCCACGGATTGATTTATCATATTGAAACCGAGCCTATCGTATTTTTTGACTATTTCGATGCAAATAATGAGCGAAAACCCTTTGAAGTCCTTGAACAAATGGGATTGCCATTGCCAAGATTATTGCATAAAGGTGATGCCATAGGCGTTGATGAATTGAAGCCAATACTTAATTTAAAAACGAATTCTATTTGGTCTAAAGAACCGCCCGAAGGCATGGTT
>CAYMXD010000537.1:0-2095 GCA_964394095.1 uncultured Mesohalobacter sp.
AGAATGATATTTTCTCGGGCACTGATAGACATTCGAGTTGTTTTTTCATTATCCATTAATTCTTTTATGCCTGTTAGCTTTAGAGCCCACTTTTTAGATAAATCATATTCTGCTCTCAAATCTTTCCAGAAGTCTCCATATACTTTATCGTCTTTCATATAAGCCGTGAGAGGGAAATAGGATTTTTTCATACTCATCATGCTGTTATTAATAAGTGTTCTAAAAAATGCAGAATTATTGTAAAGGTCTTGAATAACTTCCGGCTGGTCTGCATAGCTTTCTAATGCGGTTCCTAATCCGTAATATCCAGGCACATTCTGTCTTATTGTACTCCATGAGCCTACAAATGGAATCGCTCTTAAATCTGAAAAATCTAATGAAGCTTTAGCATTTCGTTTGGTAGGCCGACTACCTATATTGGTAGCACCATAATAACTCAAGGTCGTCATCTTTTCTAGATAGGACACAAAGTGTTCGTCATCCTTAAGAGCCGTATATTTTTTATAGCTCTTTTGCGCTAAGTCTGAAATTAAATCTTTGTAATGCTGATCTAGCTTGACAGATTTATTAAAGGGTTTGGCACCTGCCAGCAATAATTGTTCGATATTATAGCTTGCTTGCTCATGAGTACCATAAATACTGGTAATAGTCTGTCCCTGAATAGTTAATTGAATTTTATCATTAGACACTTCATCACCTTGAGCCGCATAGAATTGGTGAGTCTTTCCTCCTCCTCTTGCTGGGGGACCGCCCCTACCATCAAAAAACACAACTTGATAATCATAGTCTTTGGTTACTTTTGTTAAACGCTCTTTGGTCTGAAGTATTTCCCAATTGGCTTTAAGATACCCACCGTCTTTAGTGCCGTCTGAAAAACCAAGCATAATCGTTTGAACATTGTCTCGGCGTTTCAAGTGCTTTTTATAAACCGGGAGTTCGTAAAGATCTTTCATTACATCCTGAGAATTATCCATTCCAATCATAGTTTCAAACAGAGGAACGATGTCGATGTTGATGTCTTCATCTTGGTATACACAATAATTGAACAAGTCGTAAACGTGTAGAACATCAAAAATACATTCAGAATTTGAGATGATATAACGATGTAAAGCTCGCTCCCCATTTTCGGCTTGTATATCTTTTATTTGATAGACATTCCTAATGGTATCTTTTATGGTCTCGTCTTCAAAATCATCAGCATTAAGTTCTAAAGAAGTTTCTGTGAGGTATTTTAGCTTTTCTTCATGTGATAACGTGTCATAATCTTTATCAAATTCATGCTGAAATATGGCTCGCATAGCCTCGTTGTGTTTACTGCTATCCTGTCTGATATCTAAAGTGGCAAAATGACTGCCAAATAATTTTACTCTACCAATTATATCATTAATCTCATCGACGTACATGTATTTATAGTCATTGATTAAATAGTCTTTAATCTTGTAGAGTTTTTCAAGAATTTCTTGATCATTAATACAAACATCGTCTTGAAAAATCTGCTGATAAAGTTTACTTTTCAATTCTTCAGACAATTCTCTTACACCTTTAAAGGTAAGTTTTTTCCTTAAATCTTTAATATGGTTGTAATAGCATTTCATTATAGTATTACGAAGTAGTCTTGCAACTTTTCTTGTGGTATCGTATTTCACAAAAGGATTACCATCTCTATCGCCACCTGGCCAGAATCCTAATTCGATAAGATGTGGGTTAAAATCCGGTTCCTCTTCCAGATTCTTAAAGATTTGATGGTATAATTTTCCTATGGTCTGATAATACACATAACGCATATAGTAAATTATACTTTTTGCTTCATCGAATGGTGTTGGCTTTTCTCTTTTTAGAAAAGGTGTGAAAGATAATTGATTGAGTAACTCATCAATGGCTGTAATGTTGTTTTCTTGTATGGCTTGTCTCAGTTCATACATGATAACTTGTACCTCATTAGGGTAAAATTGGGTGGGGTGCGCCGTAAAAACTAATCTTGTACTAAATGTTTTGAGATGGGCTTTCAGGTTATCATAATGCTCATTATCGGGCTCCAAGTAGGTTCCTATCTGAGGCCGTTGAAATTCATAAAAAGCAGCATCTTCTACACAGT
>CAYMXD010000538.1:0-2088 GCA_964394095.1 uncultured Mesohalobacter sp.
AGGTTTCTTAATTCTTATAATCGAATTTAAAACTGAAGATCTACAGGATTCTAAGTCGTCATCTTTACATAAATTAGAAATACTATCTTTTATTGATGTTATTTCATCTGAAGTAAACTCATTTATACTGTTAAAAACCAAGACCAATACATCCTCTTTAGAGTTGAAATTAAATGCTGAAATGTCAATGCTTTTTTCAATAAAATGACTCATAGGTGCATGTTGATAAGAAACGCTTACACCATTAGTAACTCTAATCAAAATGGCGTTAATCACAGTAACAGATATGTCATGAATTTCTTCTTTACCATCAGAAGTTAGAGCTAATTCAAAATCATCTTTAGGTGTAATGATATGCAATAACATGTCATTTTCTGTAAATGTTCCCAGTGGTTTAAAATTATTTAGCTCATTCATGTTTGATATTTTTGTTAAATTTAGTTAATTAATTTTTAATTATAGGCTTTTATTAGGATCTAAATGTTAAATTATTGAAAAATACATTTAACTTTAATGACCTTATAAAGCTATTGCATGGTATTTTGCAGTTTTCATTAATACCTTCAATTTTCAAATCATATAGGCAAATCGATAATCACACTGGTACCAACGCCCATTCTGGATTCAATGATCATCTTACCCTCTAAGTTTTCTACCCGCCTGTCTATACTTTTTAGGCCTATTCCCGTTTGGCTTTTTGTTATTTGAGAGGCATCAAACCCTCTACCGTTGTCTTCGACCATAATATTTAAAGTATCATCATGGCCGTTGATATGAATATCGACCTCAGTAGCTTTGGCATGCTGGATAACATTATTCAATAACTCTTGTATAATTCTGAATAAACTTAACTCCATATAATTTTCCAGCCTTTGATTAAAATCGTTTTCATATATGCTCACTTTTGTTCTGTGGGTACTTGAAATATCCTTTGCCATGTGTTGTAAAGCCTTTAACAAGCCTTGGTTGGCCAACATTCCACAATGCTTTGCATTGGCGATATGGCGTATTTTTTGGTAAGCTTCTTCTATTAAAATATCTGTTTTCTGAAAGAGGGCTTTGCTATCTTGGTCTTTCATAGCTCTAAAATGCATTTTTATACCCGCCATATGACTGCCTAAATCGTCGTATAATTCGTTGGCAATTTTTAAACGTTCTTCGTCTTGAGCCTTTAGCATAGCTAATATTGATTTTAATTCTTTTTCTTTGAGTTGAGAAAAGAGTTGTTCTTTTTTTAAAATGTTATCCTGGTTAAGCAGCAACTTTTGTTGTGCTTTATATTTTCTGATGAGAAAGACAATAACAGCTAAAAACACAAGGTTTAATACTATTGACAAACTTAGGTATAAGTATTGTGATTGAAAGAAAAAGACTTTTAAATACTGAGTGTACACAATCATGTTGTTATCTTAAGAATTGAAGTTTTGTAGCATTTATTAAAAATTCAATAACTGAAATAAAACAACTTCAAAAAATACCCAGTATTGGGTATTTTTAGCTTTTAAGGATGAACCATCGGACGGGAGTTAATAAACTTACAATCACTTCTCGATAAATCCTGACGGTATACGTCGGGACACTCGATGTGACGAGTCTTGGTTAAATACGTTTTAACCTGTAAATCAAATTATTAATACATCTTAAAACGCTTAGAAGATGTTAAAAGACATTAAGACATTAAGAGAATTAAGAGATAAAGCCAAATTTTAATTATGATATTTCCCTTGCGAACCTAGCGTAAAACCTTGCGCTCCTTGCGGTAAAAATTTTAAATGTTTTATTTCTTGATTTGGATTCCAGTTTTCACTGGAATGACATTTTATCGGATACCTCGAGAGCCTCGAGGAATTCTTTTTGATAAAAAAAGGATCTATCTTTCATATAACACTTGGCTTAACATTTTGATTTTCAATATTTTGAAAAATTTGAGGTTCATCTCCTGAATTGTAATTTTTAAAGTAAAATGTTATAAAAAAATGGAATATGGTCGGCGACCATTCAGGAACTTTCATATAACACTTGCCTTAATGTTTTGATTTTTAGTGTTTTGGCTTTTTTGTTAATTTGCTTATAACTACACCGGTTATT
>CAYMXD010000539.1:0-2087 GCA_964394095.1 uncultured Mesohalobacter sp.
GTTTATGCAGGTCATTCCGGTAATCCGAATACTCTTTTTATAATCATGCGGATAGGTACGTTCACCCATAAACACATCGGTCATAGCATCGGCCAGGTGTTGACCAAATTTTTTAAGCATCATATTTCGAAGTGTTTTGTTTTCGTAAAATAACTTCGATAATTTTACACCGGTTCGAAGTTCTGGTAGCATTTTAGCTTCCAGTTTTTCATGATAAAGTTGTTCAGCTGTATTGGGATCAAGTTCACTCTCAGCAATAGCTTTAGCGCAAAGTTTACCGCTGTAGATGGCGTTGGAAATTCCCTCAGCGGTGACCGGATCGGCAAAACCGGCAGCATCACCAATGAGAAATACATTTTGTTTAACAAATCCATCAGAGCGGGGACTTATTGGTATGATGAAACCGTGGGCTGAAGAGGAAATAATGTCTTTTATTCCAATGGACTCTACGTATTTATGATAGTATTCCCGAAGTTTGGGGTTCTTTTTGGTTTTCATAAAATTACCAACCCCAACCGACAAATGCTTCTTTTTAGGAAAAGACCAACCATAGCCTAAAGGCGCCGCATCTATATCAAATCGAGCGGCATGTTTATGTTTTTCAAACTCTTCATCACTTACCTCTAATTCGTATTCCAGCGCTGGACACATCATTCGGGTTTCGGTTGTCCAGCCGGCGAGTTTGGCGGTTGGACTCAAAGCGCCATCTGCGGCAATGACAAATCTTGAATTTATAAGGTTATTGCTGGTTTTAAGCTCAGCGATCTCACCGGATTTTATTTCAATAAGGGCTTCGCCTTGGAGTAAATCAACCCCAAATTCCTGGGCTTTTTTAACGATGAGGTGGTCAAACGAATCCCGCATAATCATGGTGATGATGGGATGGTCGCGTTGGGTTTTAAAGCTGAGGTTTTTTTCGGCAAATACAATATCAACGGTATTGAATTCGCTTTCTACGACTTCGGAGATATCAAAAGGCATGTGTTTTCGACCCCGAAATACAAAACCGCCGCCACAGGTTTTATAGCGGGGTAAGGTTTCTTTTTCTATAATAATGGTTTTTAAGCCAAGCTTAGCGGCGTGGAAGGCTGCACTTGCACCGGATGGGCCACTGCCGATGATGGCGACATCGTAAATCATGGTTTAAATTTAAATGTCGTAAAAGTATTAAAAAAGTGGGAAATAAAAGATTATAAGTTGGTATTCAGTTTCACGCAAAGATCGCAAAGCCAGACCACAAAGCACGCAAAGATGTTCACAAAGTCCGTTAGTGGTTAATATAACTCAAAATTGCTGTAATCGGCCTTAATATTGAGCACTCTGGAGGTGTTTTGAGAATTTTTATTTTGATAGATTTTAGCATCGAAGGCTTCACTGACCTTGTAATCTAATTTTGAATTGAGATTCACATCAGAAGATTTAGAGTTGATGTAAAAATTGTAAGCCACATCAGGCATATGCAGTTTGGCCTTAGAATTTTTTAGATTGATATCAATCAAGGTAAAATTTTCATTGATAGCTTTTATCACCAAGTCACCGAAAGAGCCTTCAATCAGTGCTTTTTGCTTGATTAAATCAATAGTCAGGTTAGAAGTTCTTGATGTTGAAATCAAGTCGTTTACTTCGCCAATATTTACATGTTTGGCGTACTTTAAATTCAAATTTAAGCCGTTTGCTTTGGTAATGTCTACGCCGGAATGGGCTGCAGATAGGCTCGAGTTTGCACCTGTTAATTCATCGATTTGCAAACCTGAATAATTCAGGTTTGCATCGATTTGGTAGAGGCTGGCGATTTTAAGTTCGCTACGTTTGACGTCTAAGTCCAATTTGGCGTCTTTTGGCATTTTGATGATGATTTTCTTTTTTATTTTTTTAAACTCAACATCCGAATGGTTTTTAAGAATCTTAATTCTTGGTTTTATATCATTGTTTAATTTGTATGTCAATACATGAACCGAGTCAGAATCTTTATTAAAAGCATTTACAAAGTCGTTTTGCCATTTTCTCATTTCTTTTTTAAACGTGGAATCCTTCATTTTTTCACGAATTTCTTTTTGAAATTTTAAAATATAGGCTTTTCCATCTTC
>CAYMXD010000540.1:0-2086 GCA_964394095.1 uncultured Mesohalobacter sp.
AGTTTTAGCCGGTTTAGCTACGCCACTTGTACTTTCAGTACATACCATTGTATCTTTTGACTTTGCGACATCGGTAGTCCCGGGATGGCACAGTACAATTTTCCCGCCTTATTTCGTTGCAGGGGCTATTTTCTCCGGATTTGCTATGGTACAAACGTTACTGATAATCATGCGTAAAGTCTCAAACCTTGAGAATTACATTACCATAGATCACATTGAATTAATGAATAAAGTTATCATTCTTACCGGTGGAATTGTAGGAGGAGCTTACATTATAGAGTATTTTATTGCCTGGTATTCAGGAAGTCCTTACGAAGACTATACATACCTTTCATTTGGTGCCGCTACCGGGCCTTACTGGTGGGCGTTTTGGGCGTTGATATTCTGTAATATGATTGCTCCAATCACCCTGTGGTGGAAAAAATTACGACGAAATATTATGTGGACTTTCATTCTGTCTATTATTATAAATATAGGGATGTGGTTTGAAAGATTTGACATTATTGTTCTTTGTTTAAGTAAAGGCAGAACGCCTTCTACTTGGGCTATGTTCTCCCCAACATTTGTAGATGTTGGTATATTTATTGGAACAATAGGTTTCTTCTTTGTGTTGTTTTTGTTGTATTCAAGAAGTTTCCCTGTCATTGCGCAAGCTGAAGTGAAGAGTATTTTGAAACTTTCAGGAGACAGGTATAAAGCGATGAGAGAAGCTCACGGCGATGACGCTCAACTATATGAATTACCAAAGCAAAAGCCTTTACCAAATTTTGAAAAATTAGTTGAAGAGTTGGAAAATAAAAATGAAGAGGTTACGGAAGGTGATGGTAGTTTAGTCGAAACCCTTGTTTTAAATATAGGCAAGGCATCACAAGATGTGGCTGATGATTTAAAACGACTTTCTGGAGTTGGTCCTGCAATGGAAGAAAAGTTAAATCAGGTAGGTGTTTATACTTATAATCAGATCACAAAAATGTCTGAAAGAGAGTTTAATATATTAGATCAACTGATACAGAAGTTTCCAAAAGCCAAAACCAAATTTTGGACTGGTGAAGCTAATTTACTTAACAAAAATTAATCATGGCAAATTATACATTACAAGCGATATATGAGGATGATGACCACTTGGTAAAAGCGGTAAAAGAAACCCGTGACGGTAATCATCACATTGAAGAGGTTTATACTCCATTTCCTGTACATGGTTTGGATAAAGTTATGGGACTTAGTCACACCCGGCTAGCTATTACATCATTTATGTATGGCGCACTTGGCTTAGGTGTAGCCGTTTGGATGATGAATTTTATGATGATAGGTGACTGGCCAAGAAACATAGGAGGTAAACCTAGTTTTACATTTTTTCAAAATATGCCGGCTTTTGTTCCGATTATGTTTGAGTTAACTGTTTTCTTTGCAGCGCATTTAATGGTGATTACTTTTTATATGCGTTCTAAAATCTGGCCATTTAAAAAAGCAGAGAACCCTGACCCAAGAACTACTGATGATCATTTTCTCATGGAAGTTAGTGCCAGTAAAGACAATATTCAAAATGTAGCAGAATTTTTACATGCTACCGGAGCAAAAGAGGTGAATTTAAAACAATCTTAAGTTTATGAAAATTAAAAATATAATAGCATTAGTATTTATTTTTGGGATGATGTCCTGTGCGGACAAAGATGATCCTAATTATCAGTACTTCCCAGATATGTATGAGTCATTAGCTTATGAATCTTATGCAGAAGCCAATATATTTCCAAATGAGCAAGTAGCTATGAAACCCGCAGATGGTACAATCTCTAGAGGTTGGATGCCTTATGGGTATGAAGACAATACCGAAGGTTATGAAATGGCTAAGACAGAATTAAAAAACACTTTAGGCCTTATCTGAAATGATCGATGTTTATTTTTTTAATAAATCGGTAGATTTTTTGATGCAAGATGTTAGGTAAATCAGATAACCTTAACACTCACAAACCTTTAAGTAGAAAAATCGATTCAACGGTTATTGAAAAAGTCTGCCGATCTATTGTTTTATGAATAAACGTTTTACTCCTCATTCATAAACGGATATTTGAAATCGACGGGAGGAACG
>CAYMXD010000541.1:0-2084 GCA_964394095.1 uncultured Mesohalobacter sp.
TCAACATATAGAAATTCGCGCTTAGGTGAACCCGACCCCCATAGTTTGACAGGTGAATGACTCTTCAATTTTGCCTCATGAAATTTTCTAACCATTGCCGGTAACACGTGAGAGGTTTTTAAGTCAAAATTATCAAATGGGCCGTATAAATTGGTTGGCATCAGACTGACGAAATCTTTTCCATACTGTTTCCTGATCGCTTCACAGGCTTTAACACCTGATATTTTAGCAATGGCATACCACTCATTAGTAGGCTCTAAACTATCAGTCAGGAGATACTCTTCTTTAAGCGGTTGTGGGGCAAACTTAGGGTAAATACAGGATGACCCCAGGAAAATAAATTTATCAACATCTTGCTTTAAAGCTGCGTCGATTAGATTATTTTGAATCTGTAGGTTCTCCATCAAAAAGTTATAGGGGTAATCATTATTAGCCAAGATACCTCCTACTCTTGCAGCCGCATCAATGACCACATCCGGTTGTTCTTGCTCAAAGAATTGCTGCACCTGATTTTGATTCCTCAGGTCTAATTCTTTACTGGTTTTACCTATAAGATTATGATAGCCTTTTTGTGAGAGTAATCGCCAAATGGCAGATCCCACCATTCCTCTGTGGCCGGCTATGTATATTTTAGAATCTAAGCTCATGATCTACAAAATTTAGAATACAAATTTAAATAATCTAAATAACGTGACTCACTATTAAAGTGATTTACTGCCCTTTCTCTACACTTATTGGAAGTGTTTTGTTTGTGTCCTATAGCTATTATCGCGTCTTTTAATGCCTTAATATTTCCTTTTTCAACCACTCGGCCTGTCTTTTCACAAATGGCCTCGGGGCTACCACCGGTTTTATAGGTGATGACCGGCGTTCCACAGGCCAAAGCTTCTATATTGGTGGTTGGAAAATTATCGACATAGGTGGGGTTGACAAAAACTGTGGCTTTATTATACCAATCCACTAGCGCGTTAACGTTTTCTGTTCGTTGAATGCCTTTAATACCATTTGGAAGCGTTTTGATTTGTTTTTGACTCAAACCGATGAGAACAATTTGATATTCTGAATCTAAAAGACGTCTTAACTCCATGAAATCTTGAAGACCTTTTCTTTGGTCCCATGTGCTTGCAACCCCTAAAATAATTTTATAATCTGTAATGCTATTCTTATCATGGGGCTTAAAGGTTTCGAGGTCAATCCCATTATGAATCACTTCTACCGGATAAGCCTTTAAGAATGATTGTTTTACGCTTTTAGCAAGCCAATGGCTGGGTGTAATGATTTTAAGGTTTTCTACATTTTGAAAGGCCTGTTGTTTATCTTCAAAATTTTGATAACTGCGGTCTGTAAGTGCTTTAGGGTAATATTTTGTTTTTGGACAATCTTTACAATGGGTTTTCCATTTATGGCAATCTACAACACCATCGTAATACGTGCAATGGCCGGTAAAGGGCCAGCAATCATGAAAGGTCCAAAGCACAGGAATTTGTTTTGATTTGATGTATTGAAATAAGACTTGATAGTTGAGATAATACCCGTGAATGTTATGCAAGCCAATGACATCGGGATTAATTTCATCTATTGTTGTAATAAAATTCCGGGTCGCTTGTTTTGAACCTAAACCGTGTTTGTCGAATAAAAGTGTTTTAACGCCGTGTTTGTAAACGTCTTTTTTAGAGCCGATTTTGATGGTTTTAGATTGGCTTGGTCTGTCTCCACGACCGTAAGCTATATAACTTTCGTGACCATTTTCAAGTAATGTTCTTCCGATGTCTTCGGCAATTCGCCCGGTACTGCCGGAATTTACAGTAGCATTGATTTGGAGTATGCGCATTTTGGTGTTTATGATTGGGTTTGAAAGTTGTGAGTGACGAGTGACGAGTGGCGAGTGTCAAGTGGCGAGTGGCGAGTGGCGAGTGACGAGTTAATAGTACCGAACGTGTTCGAGCATGCTCATAAAACTAACGAATTTTACAATTCTTGTTTTATGGCATTTCTAGTTTCTAGTTTAAAGTTCCAGGTTCCAGGTTTTAGGTTTTAGGTTTTAGGTTCTAGGTTTCAAGTTTCTAGTTTCAATTCAAAATTTA
>CAYMXD010000542.1:0-2081 GCA_964394095.1 uncultured Mesohalobacter sp.
GGTTTTCCGTTAATCCAAACTTGTTCGATATGATTCTCACCAAACGCATAGGGCATATAGGTATAATCTGAAATTTTTTTGGTAACGATAAAGTTTGCCAACTTGCCTTTGGTTATACTTCCCAGGTTTTGAGAAATTTCCATAGCATAGGCGGCATTTAGGGTCATGGCGTTTATGGCTTCTTCTGGAAGTAAATTCATTTTTATACAGGCCAGGGCAAGCACAAAATTCATATTACCGCTGGGCGAACTCCCCGGATTAAAATCACTGGCAAGAGCAAAAGGTAAATCATAATCAATAATTCGTCTGGCAGGGGTGTAGGGAATGCTTAAAAAGAATGAACAACCAGGGAGACCAACAGGCATGGTATCAGATTTCTTTAAAGCTTTAAGGTCATCATCGTTCAATTCCTCAAGATGATCAACACTTAAAGCATGATACTCAACAGCTTTTTGTACACCTCCAAAGGCGTTAAATTGGTTGACGTGTATTTTGGGTTTGAGCCCGAAAGGTTTAGCCGCTTTTAATATTTTTTCGGTGTCTTCCAAATCAAAATAGCCTTTTTCGCAAAATACATCAATATAGTCGGCCAAATTATAATTGGCGACATGGGGTAAAGTATGTTTGATAACTTTTTCTATGTATGCACTTTTATCGTTTTTGTATTCAGCAGGCAAGGCGTGCGCTGCAAGATAGGTGACTTTTATGGGAATAGGAGAGAGGGCCTTCAATTGTTTGATGACTTCCAGCATTTTAATTTCAGCATCATGGGTTAAGCCATAGCCGCTTTTTATTTCAATAGCTCCTGTACCCAGTTTTATGAGTCGATCCAGTCTTTTTACCGCTTGATCTAAAAGCTCTTCAGTAGGTGTTTCCCGAAGTTTTTTAGCAGAATTCAAAATCCCTCCACCTTTTTCAGCAATTTCTTGGTAGGTCAGTCCTTGTATCCTATCTTTAAATTCACCTTCTCTGCTTCCAGCAAATACCAGATGGGTATGCGAATCTATCCAGGTGGGCAATACTAATTTTCCGGTTAAATCGATACACTCTTCAGCAGTGTTTTGATCAAAATCAGCCATTGGCCCATAATTTATGATGCTATCATCTTCAATGCTTAGAAATGCATTTTCAATACAGGGTAAGTCCGCCATGTTTTTACCTTTAAGGAGTTTTACATTGGGGGGTCTAACCTGTACTATTTTTTTGATGTTTATAAAATGTTGTTTCATTAGGGTAAAGATATAAATTATTGTTAATCTTAATCCATTAGCACCAATAGGTTTTTGATGCAAATAAAAAGCATCTAAATTTACTTCAAAATAAAAATGAATGAAATCTATACAAGGAATCAATACCATTTGCGTTCATCAGGGCGATGTAGAAGATAAACAATACAAAGGTGCTGTTTCACCGATGTACCTATCAACAGCTTATGCTTATCATGACGCAGGAGAGAATGCTTATCCCAGATATTTTAATACACCAAACCAATTTCATCTGGCTCAAAAGATTGCCCGACTGGAGAACGCTGAAGCAGGACTTATTTTTGGTAGTGGTATGGCCGCGATAAGCTCAGCGATGCTCAGTGTTTTAAAACCAGGCGATCATGTTGTTATTCAAAATCAAATATATGGCGGAACCAGAAATTTTATTCAAAAGGAATTGCAGTCTTTTAATATAGATTATGACTATTTTACTTCTATTGAAGAGATGACATCTTTGATTAAAGAAAATACGAAATTAATTTACCTGGAAACACCCTCAAACCCTTTGTTGGAAATTGTAGATTTAAACGCCATATCAAAAATAGCAAAAGAACAAAAGGTTTTAACCATGGTAGACAATACCTTTGCCACTCCAATCAATCAAAGGCCAATCGAGTTAGGTATTGATATTGTGGTGCACAGCGCGACCAAATATTTAGGCGGTCACAGTGATATTACAGCAGGAGCCGTAGCAACTACTGAAGCTCTGATGCATCCAATCCTTATGAAAGCAAGAAATTTTGGAGGCAGTTTGTCAGACCAAACCACATGGTTGTTGGAGCGGAGTATGAAAACTTTAAACCTTCGCGTACAACA
>CAYMXD010000543.1:0-2073 GCA_964394095.1 uncultured Mesohalobacter sp.
GAATCATTTTATGGAGATTGCCAAAATGCGCGCAGCGAGAATGCTTTGGGCAAAATTGGTCAAAGCATTTAACCCTAAAAATCCAAAATCTCTGGCCTTAAGAACTCACTCGCAGACCAGCGGATATTCTCTTACAGAACAGGATCCGTTTAATAATGTTGCCCGAACCTGTATTGAAGCTATGGCTGCAGCCTTCGGCGGCACACAGAGTTTGCACACCAATGCTTTGGACGAAGCCATTGCACTCCCAACAGATTTTTCAGCAAGAATTGCAAGGAACACGCAGCTGTATTTACAAGACGAAACCAAAATCACAAAAACAGTAGATCCCTGGGCAGGCAGTTATTATGTTGAAAAACTCACCAATGATATTGCAGAACGTGCCTGGAAACATCTGGAAGAAATTAAAGAACTCGGTGGTATGACCAAAGCTATCGAAAAAGGTATTCCAAAACTTCGTATAGAACAAGCTGCCGCCAAAAAACAAGCCAAAATAGATTCCGGTAAGGAAAAAATTATTGGAGTAAACTGCTATCGTTTAGACAAAGAAGATCCCATTGTGACCATGGAAGTGGATAACCAGAGCGTGAGGTTGCAACAATTAGAAAAACTTAAAACTTTAAGAGCCAACAGAGACGAGGAAAAAGTAAAGCGCATTTTAGAGCGTTTACACCAAGCCGCCATAAGCGGTAATGAAAATTTATTAGAAATTGCTGTAGAAGCAGCTAAAGAACGCGCAACACTCGGTGAAATCAGCAATGCCTTAGAACGCGAATTTGGAAGACATCAGGCAGAAATACAATCCTTTAGTGGCGTATATAGTCGAGAAATGAAAACAGATAAAACATTTGAACAAGCCAAACAGCTCGCCGATAAATTTGCAGAGCTTGAAGGTAGAAGACCCAGAATTATGATAGCCAAAATGGGACAGGACGGCCATGACAGGGGCGCAAAAGTTGTCGCCACCAGTTATGCCGATCTCGGTTTTGATGTCGATATAGGGCCATTATTTCAAACGCCACAGGAAGCGGCACAACAAGCCGTGGAAAACGACGTTCATGTTTTGGGCGTATCCTCATTGGCTGCCGGACACAAAACCCTGGTTCCTGAAGTCATCAACGCCCTTAAAGACTTAGGCAGGGAAGATATCATGGTTATTGTAGGTGGCGTTATCCCCTCTGCAGATTATGACTTCTTATTTGAAGCCGGAGCAGTTGCTGTGTTTGGCCCGGGAACTAAAATCAGTCAGGCGGCAATAGATTTATTAGAAATTTTAATTAAAACAATACCAGATTAATATGGCTTATCAAGACAAAATGCTCAGAGACGATACACTCAAAGGAAAAACTTATGTGGTTACCGGCGGTGGTAGCGGACTCGGAAAATCTATGACAAAATATTTCCTCGAACTCGGTGCCAATGTGGTCATCACTTCCAGAAATCTTGAAAAACTAAAAAATACCGCCAAAGAACTTGAAAAGGAAACCGGCGGCAAAGTATTACCGCTTCAATGCGACGTTCGTGATTACGAGGCGGTTTGCCAAATGAGAGACGAGAGCATTAAACACTTTGGAAAAGTGGACGGCTTACTCAATAATGCTGCCGGGAATTTTATTTCTCCGACTGAACGTTTGTCATCCAATGCATTCGACACTATTATAGACATTGTCCTTAAAGGCAGTAAAAATTGTACTCTAGCCTTCGGTAAATACTGGATAGACCAGGAGGAAAAACAAAAAACGGTACTCAATATAGTTACGACTTACGCCTGGACAGGATCAGCTTATGTTGTGCCAAGTGCTACTGCAAAAGCTGGTGTTCTGGCTATGACCAGATCTCTGGCTGTAGAATGGGCTAAATATGGTATCCGCTTTAATGCAATTGCACCAGGACCATTTCCTACCAAAGGCGCCTGGGACAGACTCTTACCCGGCGAATTGAAAGAAAAATTTGACTTGTCTAAAAAAGTCCCGCTTAAACGCGTCGGCGATCATCAGGAGCTCGCTAATTTAGCAGCTTACCTCCTATCTGATTTTGCAGAATACCTCAACGGTGAAGTCATTACTATAGACG
>CAYMXD010000544.1:0-2072 GCA_964394095.1 uncultured Mesohalobacter sp.
GTGTTTTTCATGCCGTTTTAATTTTAATCAAATATACCAAATTTTGGTAAAACAATCAAGTTTTTAGGTTTTCGCTAAAATTACACTTAACCCGTTACATCCAAACAAAATTACAGCATACCCTGAATTCATGACAGGTTAAACTCAATTGTCCGTTCTCTTAATCCTTTCAAAACATAAACATACAGAAATCTCAAACGTGATGCAATACAATGGGATTACTTTTTTTAGTCCAAAAACTATACGACTGGACATGGAAAAACGAAAAACCAAAAGATTGTTGGAACCAAGGGAAGTACATTAAACCTATTTACCTTTCAAGGTTTACAACTGACCTCAAATCTCACTCCCTAACCACCTTCTGCGTCCATTGCCCATCAAGGCTATTTACGGTCAAAAGGTAAATGCCGGGGGGTAATCGAGACATGTCCAAGCCTGCAGTCTTTTGATTGTTTGCAGGAGTCTGAGAAAAGACCGCTCTGCCGTTTACATCAAAAATCCGGATATTTTGGATGGGGCTTTGCGCTTCTATACGTAAATCCTGTTGTGCGGGATTGGGATAGACTTGAATTTGATTTTCAGGGATAAACTGACTCACAGACAAGTTTTCAAAACCGGTATTGGCGGTATTGGTTTGAATCGGGAAATTGAAATCAAAATAGATATCTGCTTCTATATCTACCTCGTCATTTAGGGTTAGTGTCGGCAGTGTTTTAATTTTCAGCAAAATATAACCTTGACCACCATTTTCAGGCAGCAGAATGTCTTCAAACACAAATTCTAAAAGGCCATTGTTGTTTCGGATAAACATGCCATGGGAAGAATCGAGAATTTGCAAGGAATTTAGAACGTAATCCTCGGTATTTATGGCTGAGGTCACAACCACATTTTGTGCAGGAGCAGTGCCTGTGTTTTCAAACCTGATGAGGTAATGCAGGTATTCCCCGATATAGGTATCCGAGACCACATCGCCTTCTAAACAGGTGATATCATTCGGGTCAAAGGCACCCACGACAGTTTCAGAAAAATCAAAGCTATTGTCAGCCGGAGTCTCTTCGGTTTGGTCTATGCTGATGCTTGCGGTGTAATCTAACACATCATCGATATTGACTGGTGGCGTTTCCGTTGGGCCATTCACGTTCAAAGTAATGTTTACCGAACGACTTTCAAATGGCATAAGATTAGTGAAGTTGAAGCTCAATTCCCCTGTGGTTTGCACATCCGCTGCCACACTTGAAGCCACAAAATCTAAAAGGCTGTCGTCGTATTGAAAACTCACATTTCCCGAAAGCACCTGATTGCCTTTGTTTTTATACACTACTTTATAGATGGCATCAAAACCGGGATTGGAAGGTACAATTGGTGCAATGACCACTTCAGCATCAGCAATGGAGCCGTTGGCAGACAAACAGAAATCTTGGGTTGTCGTACTGCCGTCTATGGCCGGAATATTCACCAAAGGAAAGTTGGGGCTAATGTTAAAGTAAGAGGGGTTTTCAAGCGCAGGTTGAAGGGTATAATTGCCGGATTGACCAACATAATAATTGTAAACGCCCATCTCGTCACTGGAAATCCCGGGCACCACCGTCGATGGCCCCGGCCCGACTTCTACCATTAGATTTGGGATAATTGGGTCTGAAGAATCGCAGCCATCATTGTTAAGATCGAATTGAGTTGTGCCGCTTATGGTATTGTAGTTGCCGCCGGGCTGTGTGCTACAAAGCGCATTTACGGCATAGCTGCTTCCTGCCCACTGCTGGATTTCAGCAACTTGAAAATCATCGGCACAGACATATTGTAAACTTGGGTTATTTGCGGGCAACCAGTTTCCCATCCAATTACCGGAATCCATATTGCTACTTTCGTCTGCACCGTTTTTGATAAAGATGGTTTCTAAAAGCTGATTAAAGGTAATGGATAAACTTTGAAGGTTAGAATTATGGCTTAAATCTAAAGTGGTTAGGGTAGAACCCCAAATTTCTAATTCTTCAAGAAGTATATTATTTGAAACATCTAAATCTGAAACGCCAGTATTCGATAATTTTAAGGTTTTAAGATTGGGGTTATTACTT
>CAYMXD010000545.1:0-2064 GCA_964394095.1 uncultured Mesohalobacter sp.
CAATTGGTCTTGGTCTATTACAAATGCACCACTTTGGTTGGCAGTCCAGTTTCCTTCATCAAAATTTTCGTTATATGGAGCTGTTTCCACACTATTACATTTGGTGTTGAAATTAATTGGTCCCGTAAGTTCACTTTCATTTGACGTGTTGCATAAAGTTTTTATATAAGCAACGTAACTAGTATTTTCATTTAATCCAGCTATCGTTGCGCTGGTTATTGTTGCATCATTGATAGTTTCTGTAGATTCTACTGGATCAATTTCTGGATCATCATCTGCTTCAAACACTAATAACTCATAGCCATCAGCAATGTTTTCTAATTGATCAGCACTCCAAGTTAATTCAACACTCTCGCTCGTAACATCTGTTTTTGAAAACGAAACTAAAGCAGGTTCAGGACAACTAGCTTCATCTATTATAATTTCATCTATAGCGATATCTCCAAAATTGCCTGCATGTTCTGCTTTAAACCGAATATCTACCGTTTGACCATCAAAAGCAGATAAATCTATAAATTGCTTATGAAAAGAATCCGTTTCATCATACTGTTGTTGTCCAGATATAGAAAATACTTCTGTGTAATTTGTATCTGATGCATCTTTAACTTCAAGGCTTAAAGTTCCTATGCCGCAACCATACATATGATAATAAAAGCTAAGAGATGGAGCCGTTAAAGTACTTAAGTCTATTCGCGGTAAATTTACAAAAGCTCGATCACCAGTATTAGCTCCACTAGCTTTGGCATACAGATAATTTCCACTACCAGAAACATCAGCATCTGGTCCTGTATTTGGTGTTGCTGTGGTAGAAGATTCAACTTCCCAATTAAAAGAGCTGCCATCATTAGTTAAACTCCAACAATCGTCAACTAAATTATTATCGGCATCATAATCACTTGTATCAAAATTATCTATTAAAGGTGCAGATACTAAAGAACATGGTGGTTCTTCAGTTGTAAAACTCTCTGCTTCTGACCATTCACTAAAACCGTTAGATCCGCAATTTGCTGTTACGTAATTTTCAGTTGAAGTTGATATTGTATTTGTAGCCACAGCAGTTGACTTATCTGGAGCATCTCCAGTGGGCATAATAACCCATTCAAAATAACTCACTTCTTCTTCATCTTGTTGGTTTATCCAACTTAAATTGGCTGTATTTGTTGTGATATTAAATACCGAACTTTCGCTAGTTGAAAAAGTAGGTGTAAAACAATCTGGCTCTTCAAAAATAGTTACTTCTATATCTGACCAATATGCCGTTACATTCATGCCTTGAATACCATTGTCTTGTTCCAATACTAACTCTAAATTATCATCAACCCCAGGTTCATAGGAAATATTTCCTGTAAAGGTGATTTCATACAAGCTACCTACTGGAGTAATTGTGTTTGGTTCATCAAACATATCACCTAGTTGAACTGGAACGGGGTCTGAACCAACCATTACACTACATCTCGAAAAATCAGGATAATCATCTGAACCATCCCAAATTGCTGTGACTTCAATTTCATTATAAACACCAGAAGGAACTCCAGCTGTATTTACATCTACTGTTACTTCTCCATCCCAAACTTCAATAGCACCATCATCTGCTAGGGTTGGGAAAGTAAAAGAATCTTGCCCTGAACAAACCACCCCCATCACCATGGCTAAGGCTAATACCAGTTTATTAAAATTTATTTGAATAATGCTGCTGTAGTCTAATTTTTTGGAATTTGAATGTAATGTCACCTTCATAAGTAATTGTATTTAGAATAGTTTAAAACTTTTCTATTATATGTTGTTAAAATGATTGTTTATAATTCAATTTTTTATTTTGCTTATTTTTTATACCGTTTACTTTAAATTTTATGATACTAAAATATGTACGCGTTTGCTTTAAAAATTAGCTAAACGAGTATCTGGTAGCAGGTAATTAGTATCTGGTTTTTATCAATTAGTAAATAAAATAAGCATAAGCTAAAATCATCTCATAATGTTAAGATTGGCTGGACAAATACAATAAGAGAAACCCATAGAGAAGAATAAAAATGAAGATTAAAAATCAATTAAGAATCAACTGAA
>CAYMXD010000546.1:0-2060 GCA_964394095.1 uncultured Mesohalobacter sp.
TATTAATTTTAAAGAAAATGCCATGAAAATAATCATCACTATTAGTCTTTTGATATTTAGCTTTAATGCTTTCTCCCAAAAAATATTCCAAGTCGAACACCAATCCCAAGCAGACATTAAGGTATTTGTAGTTCAACATGAATCCCGGTGCGACCTTAAAGTCTTTTGGGTAGATTTTACATCAGAAGCTAAAAAAGACGGGCTTTGGTTTCCAGTTCAATTTAGATCGCAGGCAGATTTCAAAATCATATTTGTGGAGCACGAATCTCAAGCAGATTTAAACGTATTTTTTGTAAACCATAAATCTCAAGCGGGTTGGAAAAATAGAGAAAAGTCAAATTTATTAAAGGGCTGACAGCTTTATTGTATTTATAAACATTGAAATATTTTTTTAAAGTAATGCCGTTATGTTTTCCATAAGCTATAGATATTTCAAACATAAAGCGTAATTTCTTTAGATAAATTAAAAGTCTTCAAAATAAATCTTTCCTGCTTTCATAGCAAAAAATAAAAAACAAACCCTCCTGTAATATCCTTGAGTTTATTACTTTTGCACTCCCTTTATACAAATCAATTATCATGACATTTGATGTTCTTATAGAAATACCCAAAGGCAGTCGGAACAAGTACGAATACGACTTTAAACTCAAAAAAGTCCGTTACGATCGTATGATTTTTTCGTCGATGATGTATCCCGCCGATTATGGCTTTGTACCTAAAACTTTAGCTCTTGACGGCGATCCGCTTGATGTTTTGGTTTTAGTAACTGAACCTACCTTTCCGGGTTGTGTGATGGAAGTCAAGCCCATTGGCGTGTTCCACATGACCGACGAAAAAGGCCCTGATGAAAAAATTATCTGTGTGCCGGTTAGCGATCCCAATGCTTCAAAAATAAATGACCTTAGTGATTTAAACCCTCACCTCATTCAAGAAATAGAGCACTTCTTTCAAGTCTACAAAGATTTAGAAAAAAAGAAAGTTGACGTTGGTGGCTGGGGCGATGTTCATGAGGCCAAACAAATAGTCGTGGACTGCAGAGCACGGTTTACAGATAGTGATGTGCCCTCAAATGATGTTTCGCTCTAAGGCATTTTTATTCCTATACACAGAACACAACGAAATCCTTATATGTTAATAATTTTAAGTACTTTTGACAAATTTTAAAAATTTACAATTTTATGGAATCAAACGTGATATACATTCCCATTATTTTAGCCCTTGTCGGGCTTATTTTTATGTTTATAAAAATGGTCTGGGTCAAAAAACAGAATCCGGGCAGCGAGCGCATGCAGGATTTATCTAAAAGCATCAAAGAAGGGGCTTTAGCCTTTCTAAACGCTGAGTATAAGTTATTATTTATTTTTGTGATTGTTGCCGGAATCGCACTTTATGTGATTTCAACATTTGTAGACAGTACGAGTTGGATGATTGTGCCGGCATTTGTTATTGGTGCTGTATTTTCTGCACTTGCGGGAAACATCGGGATGCGTATAGCTACCGATGCCAACGCCAGAACCGCAGAAGCAGCTAAAACCAGCCTACCTCAAGCCTTAAAAGTTTCCTTTTCCGGCGGTACGGTGATGGGGCTTGGTGTTGCCGGTCTTGCAGTACTGGGATTAAGTTTGTTATTTACCTTATTCCTTGGTCAATTTATGACCGAAGGTGGTGATTTCTATAACCAAATGACCATTGTTTTAGAAACTTTAGCAGGCTTTTCACTTGGCGCAGAATCTATTGCGCTTTTCGCCCGTGTTGGTGGTGGGATTTACACCAAAGCCGCCGATGTTGGTGCTGACCTCGTTGGTAAAGTTGAAGCCGGTATTCCGGAAGATGACCCGCGTAACCCGGCCACTATAGCAGACAATGTAGGTGATAATGTTGGGGATGTTGCCGGTATGGGCGCCGACCTTTTCGGGAGTTATGTCGCTACGGTACTGGCCGCCATGGTTCTCGGAAATTATGTGATTAAAGACATGTCTTCAGTCACCCAGTTTACAGACTTATTTAATAATATGGGCCCCATCTTATTGCCACTCGTTATTGCGGGTGTTGGTGTTTTG
>CAYMXD010000547.1:0-2059 GCA_964394095.1 uncultured Mesohalobacter sp.
CCTAGGCCCAGAAAAGCCATATTATCAAAAGCCAAACCAAAAGCTACACCAATAGGCAAACCAATACTTGACATTCCTACTGTAAGCCATAAATTACGATAGTAGTGTTTAGGAACAATTTTTAGTTGTTTTCTTAATAGCTTTAAAATATGGTCGTAAGCTACTTTAAGATCTTTGTGGTAGGTTTTTTCTTTAGCAAGACTGTTATTCAACTCATGAATTTCATGATTAATGAGTTCTATTACCTCATCAGGAAGGGTTTTATGAGATAATTCATCTATAAGCTTTTCAAATTTATGAAATAGCTTAAGCGCTTTAGGATAACGTTCTGTTTTTGGCCTTTTTTGAAGCGATTTCAATTCCATAAGTGTTAGTTGATTAGTCTAACAAATATATAATAAATATTAAAGCGCAAGCATTTAAAATTTAGATTTAAGATATAATGTATTGATTCATAGGCTAAAAACTAATGGCATTGAAATTATTTTGAAATCAGATTAATAAAATTACCTAGCCCTATTTTCAATAAATAACTAATCAACCTCTCTTAGCCTCGAAGCTTCATAAAGCATAAACCAATCTTGAAGTTGTAAATCAATAGCCAAACTTTCAACAGCTTCTTTTATTCTTTGGGTTTTTGAAGTCCCGACTACGGGATAAATCATAGCCGGGTGTTTAAGCAACCACGCCAGCGTAATTTGCATCTCCGAACATTCGTATTTTTCAGATTGTTTGTAGACTTCCTTTCTAAGTTGAGAGTTTTCATTTGAATTAAATATCTCTCCTAATGGCGACCAGGCCATGGTCATGATATCCTTTTGTTGATGATAAAAAAGCCTATCATCTTCCAACGGTTTATAATGCGTCAATGAACACTGAATCTGATTGGCTTCAATATCTATAGATTTTGATAGATAATCTATTTGCTGCGGTGTAAAGTTAGATACACCAAAATGCTTTATTTTCCCTGAATTTTTAAGTGAAGTTACTGCTTCTAAAACCTCATCAACTTGCATTAATGGACTTGGTCTGTGTAGAAGAAAAAGATCGAGATAGTCCGTTTTTAGGTTTTGTAAAGATTGCTCAGCCTGTGTTATGATGTACGTGGCATCGTAATTATAATGCTTCACATAGCTGCCCCGTTTTTCATTGATGAGCTGAATCCCACATTTGCTAATCAGTTGAATGTGGTCTCTGGAAATATGGCTTTGCTGAAAAGCCTTTCCAAAAGCTGCTTCGGTGGTATAATCGCCGTAAATATCGGCATGATCAAAAGTAGTTACGCCCAAATCAACATTGGCGGCAATACGCCTGGCCATCTCCTGAGTCTTGAAGTTTTGCCCCCAAACGCCCCAAGTCATACAACCTTGAATGATTCTTGAATATTGTGTTTTCATAATTAAAATAAAATGGCTCTAAAATTAGTAAAAATAAAGAGAGAAGAACCCTAAAACATAAAAGACCTGTCAGGTTTTTGAAACCTGACAGGTCTTTAAGATATGATAAAAGTCCCCCTTGGGGCGATGCATTGAGCTTGTCGAAATGGATTTAGCGGGCTTTTTTAATTCCCCGTAATTTCTAAATCATCAATATGATAACGGGTAGTGGCATCAGGATCTGTACTGATATATCGGAAGCCAACCCAAACGTTATCACCGGCACAACTAATGTTGGTTGGACCAACAGTTTCAAAAGTACCAAATCCACTTCCAGGACCACTTGGCACATCAAGATCAAGTTGTGTCCATTCTGTTGTAGTTGGATCTCCGGTATAGTTATCTGTTATGAATATGGTCAAAATTTTACCATTATCAAAGTTGGTTTGAATATTCATCTTAAAATCTTCTTCGCTACTTGCAGATAAATCGATTTGTGGTGTGATTAACCAGGCTTCAGAATCAGTCTCACCGGAATTAAACCCGGAAATTTGTGCGTAAGAATCACCACTAAAAGAGCCTATGAAGTAATCTAAGTTACCACCTGTAACATTCATATTTGTCCAGCCGGCAGACTCTAAGCTACTGATATTGCTAACCTCGAAATCTTCTTCAAAAACAGT
>CAYMXD010000548.1:0-1806 GCA_964394095.1 uncultured Mesohalobacter sp.
AGTCTTCAATCTCATCAGTAGAAAAACTGGCGGTAAAAAAAGGGGTGATGTTTTGCGTTTGATCAGCCCATTGGCCGTAAACCAAAACCTGCATGTTTTTGGTAAGGAAAGTGTTACTTAACAGCCATTTTTGTAGATTGTAGCTCCATGGCTGTTTAGCATCAGGATCCCAGTTGCCGGCGTATTTGGCGGTTTTGGGTATTGAAGGAAACAGAATTTGTACCAAACACCCCAACAAGGCCAAGTTGCCCGGACAGCGCAAATGGATATGGTCGGCACGCTGCATGGCGCGGTATATTTTGAGTATAATGCCCGGTAACTTAAATAATGTGTTTAGGATAGCTGTAACTCCCAACAACGAAAAAGCCGGCACTTCGGTAAGTTTTAAATTTTGGTGGTCGTAAGCCGAATTGATGTTTTTATCAAAATGATGATCAAGTGGGGCTAATATTTCAACCTCATCTACATGTTTTATCCATAAATTCATTTCACGAACAAAGGGCGCATACGCAAAAAGCGTATTATCTTTTTTGTAATGTTCTGCGTGAGAAATGATAAGGAATTTCATGAACTTTCTATTAGATTTCTAAAATACTCAGCATCTCTTTTTACAGCGCTTTCTGTGGAATAATTTGCTTTAAAGTGTTTATAACCTTCAATAGCAAGCCTATTGCGCATTTTAGGATTATTAAGGACTACATCTAGTTTTTCTGCCAAATCATTAGCATCTGCTGTTTTAAACAAAAGCCCTGTTTTATTATGTTTAATAATTTCGGCTATGCCTGTATTATCTGCGCCGATGACACAGGTTTTCATACTCATGGCTTCAATGACAGTAAACCCAAAAGCTTCGGATATACTAGGTACTACAGAAACATAAGCCGTTTTCATTTCCTTGAGAACTTCTTTTTTAGTTTTTCTGCCTTTAAATTGTATCCTTTGACTATAATCTGAGTGTTTGGCCAGTTTTTTCAGATTATCCATTTCGGGACCACTACCAACAATAACTAACTCTATATTTTTGTTGTTATTCGCAATAATTTTGAAAGCCTCTATAAGTATAGTTACGCCTTTTGATTTATGAAGTCTTCCAACGTATAGCATTTTCTGCTGAATTGTTTTATAATCTTTATATAGGCCATAGTAGTCTACAACTGAGTTGGGTAAGACTTTTAATTTTTTTGGATGTATTTTATGAAACTGGATTGCATCTTTGGCTGTAGATTTGGAGTTAGTAATGATGATATTGGCTAGTCTATAGACCAATCTTTTTCTTAAAATCAATATTTTTTTTTGTTTGAATTGGGTACTTAAGCTTCTTTTCCAAGCTATTCTAAACTTCACGCCTAAGACATAGCTTGAAATGATATTTACATTTACAGAGCCAAATAATGAAATGGTGAGGATAGGCCTTTTTTGAAGAATGGTCTTCAAATAAAAGACAAAATCTTTGATTTGTGTGGGTCTTTTTGAAGGCCAGTATTTTAAACTTATGCTATGATTTAAATTTTTCGGTTTATATTTTTTATCACTAAAAATGACAACCTCATAATTCTGTGACAATTGGTTTGACAATTGCACAAAGTGGTCACTTAGTGAACCTTCTGAAGTCGAAAAGCAAATAAAAATGGTCTTTTTTTGCATGATTATTTACTGTTCTGTTTTTAAAATATCAATTTCTATGTTCAGAATTCCTAAAGACATGATATCAAAATTAGTCAAAGGCCATTCCTCTAAATTTTTTCTGGCTAAAGCCAAACCAATGCAAGCATCAACTATGTCTTCTTCTATATACAAATCAGAAAA
>CAYMXD010000548.1:1816-2057 GCA_964394095.1 uncultured Mesohalobacter sp.
TAAGATTTTAGCTTGGTTACCATTTCTCTGTTTTGATAAACTTCCACCCAATTAAGCGACTTAAAAAGCCTGTACCTGTAATGTGGTTTTTTATATTTAAGCATTCTGTTGATGAGTGTCTGATCAATTTGAGAGCGTATGCCCCAAACTAAAAATTGCAAAAAATCCGGAGCTTGTCTGGATAAGTAAGGCACCTGGCTAACCGGTGTTTTATTCAAAGGTTTTAAAGCTTTGATCTGTT
>CAYMXD010000549.1:0-2051 GCA_964394095.1 uncultured Mesohalobacter sp.
TAACTAAATAATACAGGTTGAGGTTCTTGCAGATAAACGACCTCCGCATGTTTTTCAAGCGCTTTTTGGAACAAGGGGAAATTATCGCTAAAATGTTGAAACAAATCTTGGCTTAATTCATGAATAGGAACTTGTTTTATGTATTGCGATAAGTGGTCTTCAAAATTATCAAAAGCATAATCATCTAAAATTTTAAGATTGCTTTTTCTGAAATCTGCCGTATAACTACTGCTTATTACTCTTTCTTTAATGTTGATGTGCAACCTCCCTTTTTTGACAATAGCATCTTCACCTTTTATGATTTTAAATTCTAAAATGTTTTTATTTGAAATGCCATTGTCATCATTTTTGGTTGAAAAGTATGAGGGTCTAAAAACTGCAATAATCACATCAAACTCCGCCAGCAAGTCTTTATCTAAATCATCTAAAGCAATGAAAGCTTCTTTATCTGTTTTTAATAATTTAGGTTTAATAAAATCAGCTATTTCTCTAAAAGGCTTTCTGTTAAAAGAAGCCACATTGTCTATAATGGTATTGGTCAATAGCAGTGGGCAACAGCCTTCCTGACCGACAATCAAGTAATTTTTATCTGGTTTAAAACCGCCTAAAACTGCATCAAAATCAAAAATACCCGATAAAAGGGTTTTGTCTTTTTTAAAGATTGATTTGTATTGTAAAGATTGTTCCCTGAGGGTTTCTAAAGCTAACTCTATATTCATATCCATTTAATTTGAACACAAAGGAAGAGCTTATAATGTTCAAAAAACGTGCATCATAAAATTATTTATAGCGACTAAGGGCATTTTCCATTTCGTTTTTTATCTCATCTCTAAGGCTTTTGGGTTCTAATACTTCAACTCTGGAGCCGTAATATAAAAGCCAACGCTTTAGCTCGTAGTTATACGTTACTTCAATAGAAAAGATGAACCCGTCTTCAGTTTCTTGTTCTAACTTTTGGGAATGGTGTAAAGGTAATGTTTCAAAATACGGATACTGATCTTTGTCTGTCCAAAGCTTTACTTTCAATAATTCACCGCTGTAGTCCACACCAATGGTATTTTTAAAAATGGTTTCTATTGATTTTTTTTCAAATTGGTGTTTGCTGTCCAAAAGTTCAAAATCTTTCATGCGGTCTAAAGGAAAAATCTGCGATTCTGATTTATCAGATTTGGCAAGAAGATACCATCTGTTCAAGTATTCTTTAATGTAAAAGGGTGCCACCACATAATTTTTAGATTTACTGGAATAGAACTTTTTGTAAATAAATTTCACGTATCGCCTATTTAATATCGCTTCAAGAATTTGTGACAATAAATGGCTGTTTTTATTTTCGGTATCAAAACTAAATGAAATGATATCTTTGGTGTATTCATAGTCCTTAAACATCCGCTGTATGTGGTCTTTGAGAAAAAGTTGTTTGTAAAAATTAACGTTTTCCAAAGCCTTTGGATCTGACTGGTCTTCTAAAATGTAACAACCGCCGTGTCTTTCAAATTTCAACGCCAATTGATAATTTTTGTTTATATATTTTAAAACTCTTGAGATAGCCGTTGGACTATTTGGCAGATTCTTTTTCGCAAGTATGCTTGTGAATTCGGCACGTGAATAGCCCACCTGATCTACATTATATAAAATACTGTCGAGCAATATGAACACGGATTGTAAAAGATTAGTCATTTTCTAATTTTAAAGTTTTTTTAAGCAATTAGCGATGTAAAGATAATCAGAAAAAAATCAGTGAATGAAAGATGTTGCGCTGACAAAGATGTTGCGCTGACAAATATTTTTTGCACATCATAACAAACAATATATAAAATAAATGTTTATCAGAATAAACAAAAAATGGTATATTTGCTTAATAGAATAAACAAAATGGAAAAGCTAACAGACCTATTTCTTCAAAAACTGAACTCCACTAAACTTGATTTTGTGCGTTCTGCCATGCAGGAGATTAATTGGGAAGCGAGGCTTGTAGGGATAAAGGGAGCAAGAGGAGTGGGTAAAACCACCTTGGTATTACAATACATCAAACAACATTTAAAACCTGAACT
>CAYMXD010000550.1:0-1796 GCA_964394095.1 uncultured Mesohalobacter sp.
ATATATAAGCTAATAAAAAAACGGCCTGCAAGAGAGGTTATTAGCAAAGCTTTACATTAAGCCAATGAATTGGCTCAAGACAGCCTTTAGTCGAAGCGCTGTAATATGTTTGGTCTCAAGGAAAATAATTTTCTCAAAAATAAATTAAAGCCTTATAAATAATGCTAAAGCGCCTAATTCAATAATTTTAAAATCCAACTCCTAATATTTAACTTCAAATAGCTTTCAAGTTGAAGGCTGTAATTTTAATTATTAGGGGTTGCACGTTTCCAGATCAACCTTAAACCTTTATTTTGTTTTTATTTTATACCATTATTTTTAGTGAAACATATCTTTTTAGTTACTTAGATTTTATTTTTAAAAGTGCATTTTGTTCTTGCATTAAAGATTTTAGATCGCTAAGTAATTCTATATCTTTTTGAGTAGCTACAGTCTTATCTTTTACATCCTGAGCTTTAGTTCTTAAACGGTTCATTAATTTTATAATAAAAAAGACTACAAAGCCAATCACTAAGAAGTCAATAAACACTTCAATCAGGGTTCCATAGGCTATGGCAACTTCTTTAGAGGTGATTTCTCCCTGAGAATTCATAAGGGTTTCTCTCAGTACATATTTTTTGTCACTCAGTTTAACCCCTTCAGTGAGCAGCGAAAGTGGTGGCATTAAGATTTGTTTGACTAAGACATCTACAACAGCATTAAATGACACTCCGATGATAATACCCACAGCCATATCAATCATATTGCCTTTTACCGCAAATTCTTTAAATTCTTTGATCATTTTCATAATTACAAATTAAAAAAGTTAGAAGTACAAAGTACGATTTTAGTACATAGTACAAAGTACATAGTACAAAGTACAAAGTACAAAGTACAAAGTACAAAGTACAAAGTATAAAGTAAGAAGTACAAAGTTAGAAGTACGAAGTGGGAAGTATAAAAAGTTAAAAGGTCAAACTTCTCATATCTAATATCTAACTTCTAATATTTAACTACTCATATCTAACTACTCATATCTAACTACTCATATCTAACTACTCATATCTAACTTCTAAAACCTCACTACTTAGCATTAATTCTCAATAAGTCTATCCTCTCTGGGTTCACCAACAATATTGACATTGATGATTTTATCAGCTTTAATGAGTTTTTTATGACTTTTACTGGCTAAATTTCGGATATAGACCTTTTTGCCATGTTTGTGGTAACGCTCGGTTAGCTTATTCAAAGCTTCAATCGCGGACATATCTACAACACGACTTTCAGTAAAATCAATCATAACTTCATCCGGGTCGTTGGCCACATCAAACTTGGAATTAAATACAGCTGTAGATCCAAAAAATAACGGACCAAAAATTTCATAGTGTTTGATGCCGTCTTCATCAATATGTTTTCTTGCTCTAATGCGTTTGGAATTTTCCCAAGCAAATACTAAAGCCGCAATAATAACCCCAACCACAACAGCAAGAGCTAAATTGTGAAGAAATACGGTTACTAAAGTCACCAATACCATAACCACAATATCAGACTTCGGAAATTTATTGAATGTTCTTAAACTTGCCCATTCAAAAGTCCCAACAGCCACCATAATCATCAGTCCGGTTAATGCAGCCATAGGCAATTGCTCTATTAAACCGGATCCAAATAATACAAAGGCCAACAACATAACCGAAGCAACAATACCCGACAATCTTGCTCTGGCACCATTAGAAACGTTAATCAAACTTTGCCCTAACATCGCACAACCGCCCATACCGGAAAAGAAGCCAGAGACCATATTAGCAGCACCTTGAGCA
>CAYMXD010000550.1:1806-2047 GCA_964394095.1 uncultured Mesohalobacter sp.
CTCTATTACTTTTCCCACGTGTTTCTGTGATTTCATCTACAATATTTAAAGTCAGTAAACTTTCAATCAAACCAACACCTGCAACAATGGCTGCATACGGTAAAATTAGCATAAACGTTTCCCAAGTGTAAGCAATATCCGGAATGTTGAACGGCGGAAATCCACCTTTGATTGAAGCAATATCGCCAACCGTTTTGGTATCAATTCCAAAAAACACGACGAGGCCAAACACTACAAGTAT
>CAYMXD010000551.1:0-2046 GCA_964394095.1 uncultured Mesohalobacter sp.
GTGGTAAACACCCCGTAATTAACTATGGCTTTGTTTTTTTTAAAGCGGTCTATAGTACCCACAGCTTTGCCGTCGTGCATTCTTACACTGTCGCCTTCATAAAGTTTTGGCTTGGGTTTGGGTGGCTTTTGGTCTTCTATTTCCTTTTGTTTCTTTTTCTTTTCCCGAATAGGGGTTATGCGCTTGTGCATTTCCTTTTCGGCTTTGGCTTTTTCGCGTTTCTGTTGTATCCGTTCTTTTTTATTAAGCCGTTCCCGTTTGGCGTTTTCCTTTTCAATTAGCGTCAGAAATTCTGCAATCAATTTCTTTTTATTGTGGGAAACGAAATAGCGTTCGCCCATATTGTTGAGTTTTTGCCCCAGGCTAATCATTTTTTGATTGGCATCGTACAACTCCTGAAAGTTTTCCAATTTTTTCTGCAGTTTATCATTCAGCTGGTCGAGCTTGCGCTGTTGGTCTTCGGCTTCACTGGTTTTGGAGGAAAGTTTGTTTTTGGTTTTAGACAACTCCCGGCGTTCTTGCTGAAGTTTAGCAATACTTTTATCAAAACGCAATTTCCCGCGTTCTACTTTCTTTTTAGACCGATTGATTAAGCTGAAAGGTATGCCATTTTTTTGAGCCACTTCAAAGGTAAACGAACTCCCGGCTTCGCCCATCTTTAGTTTAAAAATTGGGGATAAGCTCTTGCTGTCGAACATCATATTGGCATTAGAAACGCCTTGGGTTTCTGTGGCCATTTTTTTGAGGTTTGCGTAATGCGTGGTGATGATGCCGTAAGCCCCTTTTTCATAAAAGACTTCAAGAAAGGTTTCGGCCAGTGCCCCGCCCAGCTCAGGATCGGTACCGGTGCCGAATTCATCGATAAGAAAAAGGGTGTTGTCGTTGCATTGCCTTAGAAAATACCGCATGTTTTTCAGGCGATAGCTGTAGGTACTCAAATGATTTTCAATACTTTGGTTGTCGCCAATATCGGTCATGATTTTATCAAAAAAACAAACTCGACTGTATTCGTGTACGGGAATTAAAATGCCGCTTTGCAACATCAATTGCAGTAAGCCAACGGTTTTTAAAGTAATACTTTTACCGCCGGCGTTTGGTCCGGATATCACGATAATATGCTGTTTGTCGTCTAATTGTATATCCTGAGGATAGGTTTTTTCGCCTTTTTGAGTATTGGAAACCAAGAGTAATGGGTGATAAGCATCTTTAAGAAAAAGGGTTTTATCTTCGGCAATTTTGGGCATGATGCCATCGATTTCATCTGCATAGCGTTTTTTGGCGTAGATGACATCCAAATCGCTCAGCATTTCCGTATATTTTTTAAGTAAGTTGAGATGAGGTCTCACCGTTTCGGTTAAGTTTTGGAGGATGCGATTTTTCTCCTGAGCTTCATCGGCAAGTAAATTCATCAGGTGTCTGGTATGCGTATCGGTTGACTCTGGTTGGATGTAAACGATACTACCCGTTTTAGATTGGCCAAGGACTTTACCTTTCACCTTTCGGCGGTACATGGCTTTTACGGCGAGGGTGCGGATGTTCTCGACCAAGCTTTCTTTAATATCAGCCAAATAACCTTGTGATTGATATTGCCCCAAGGCTTTGGTAAAACTCGACCCGATTTTACTTCGCGTGACTTGCAAATCTTTTCGGATAACTGCCAAATCGTCGCTGGCATCATCTTTAATTTCACCAAAACGATCAATGATGTGGTCAACTGCTGATATGATTTCAGTGGTATGGTACAATTTTGAAAACTTGTTGTAGAGTTGTGGATAGGTTTCTTTATAGTTTTTAAAATAAATGATTAAGGCGTTTGCCGTTTCAGAAATGGCTTTAAATTTTTGAAATGCAGGTTCTTCCAAAATACTGCCTTCAAGTGACAAACGTTTTAGTTCTGTTGAAATATCATCAAAACCGTGTCGGGGAATGGGTTTGTCTTCGTATTGTGAATTTTGGTATTCTTCAACCTCTTTGAGTTTTTTGAGAATGCCTTTTTCAGACTTGAAGGGCTTTAAAGCTTCTGCTTTTTGTTGTCCGTACTCTGTC
>CAYMXD010000552.1:0-2041 GCA_964394095.1 uncultured Mesohalobacter sp.
GCAACTCGGTTCCGGAGACATGTATTTGCATCCGGCCAAAGTACCGCATTCGCCGGTTAGGCATGAAAACTCCATCGGACTGGTAATAGAGAGAAAACGAAAACACCTGGACATCAAAGATGGACTCTTATGGTTTTGTGATAATTGTAACCACAAGTTGCATGAAGTGTATTTTCCACTGAATGACATTGAAAAAGATTTTTTAAAGCATTTCAAGCATTTCTACGCCAGTGAAGACTTAAGAACCTGTGATAACTGCGGTACAGTCATGCCAACAGATGAGCGATTTGTAGCGGATTAAGCAGAAGGTTTTTTTCCGAAGAAAATCAATCCTAAAACACCAAAAACAATAATAAACATACTCAGAAAAGACCACCATAAGTCGGTGGCTTCGGCGATAAACCCATACAACACGGGACCAATCAAAAACCCGATATAACCTGCACCGGCAACCAGAGATATGGCTCGGGACTTTTCAAGATGTTTGTACTGCCCGCTTATCCTAAACAACTCCGGTATAACCACAGAAAGCCCTAAACCAATCAATCCAAAACCGAGAATACTCCAAAAAGTCGATTTTAAAAGCACTGCAACATAGCCAAAAAGCGATACCAATAACCCGATATACAAGACTTTGTAGCTTCCAAAACGATCACTCAGGTTATCACCAAGAAATCGTCCTAAGGTCATAAAAATGGAAAAGGATAAAAACCCCACAGCCAGCCAAACAGGTTTAGCTTTGGAAATGTCTTTTAAATAGAGAGCACTCCAGTCGGTTACGGCTCCTTCCGCCCCCATGCAGATAAATCCTACAATCAATAGAAGAAATAAAGGTTTTAAGTAAGATAAATCAAATGACTTAGACTTGGTTTTTTCAACGTCTATTGAGCTGTAAAACCTGAAGAGATACAAATTCAACATTCCCAGTAAGCCTCCTAAAGTGAGGACATACCATAAAGGAACCATATTGAACTGCGACAAACAAAGCGCACCGAGTCCACCACTCACAACCCCACCTAAGCTAAAAAACCCATGATTGGCAGACATAATATTAACCTGGTAATCTTGCTCTATTTGTGAAACCAGCGTATTCATGCCTATGTCAATTAAACCTGTGAAAAGCCCCAAAGTAAAAAGGGAAACGCATAAAAGAAAATAACTAAAGGACAGAAACGGAAAAATCATACACAGGCAAACGCCAAGGACAGAAACTAAGCATATCTTTGCCAGACCAAAGCGCTGTACTAATTTTGGCGCTATAAACAGCATCACAAATGTGCCCAGCCCAAAGCATAAAATAGCTATTCCCAAAGCAGACTCGCTAAAACCAATCTTTGCTTTAATCTGCGGAATACTCACCGCCCAAGTTCCTACACACAAATTTAAAGTCAGAAACAAAAATGCCGGTGCAAAAAATAATTTGGATTTTAAAATTAAGCTGAGTGCTTTCATATAAACAATAAAGCGCCAAATATAAATGAACTAAACTTACTGGCAATTGTTTTTAAGGCTGGTGTTCGGTAAAGGACATCGCGACATCTCGATACGACAAGAATGAAACCTGTCGTCAGGTCGAGTGGTCCCGACATTAATGGTCGGGATTGTATCGAGACCCATACAAATCTCAATACTATTTTTTAAATTAGAATTGATAAACTACAATAATACTCTTATGAAAGTTTCCTACGTTTATATCCTAAAGTGTTCAGATAACACCTATTACACAGGTGTAACTTCTAATCTTTCAAAAAGAATAAATCAACATCAAACAGGTAAACACTCTGGAAGTTTTACCTACAAACGTCGGCCGGTTGAGTTAGTATTTTATGCTGAATTTACAGATATAAGAATAGCTATTGAATTCGAAAAGAAAATCAAAAAGTGGTCTAGAGCAAAAAAAGAAGCTTTGATTAATGGAGAGTTTGATAAGTTACCTAATTTGGCGAAGAAGAAATTTAAATAGCATCTCGACATCTCGATACATTTTTATTTATCTCCTATCGTCGAAAAATAAAAACACTCGATGTGACGTGATTGAATA
>CAYMXD010000553.1:0-2032 GCA_964394095.1 uncultured Mesohalobacter sp.
AGGGTTGGGCCTAAATTGGTTAATTCCCAAGGGAAAAACTGCGTAACGGTATAACTCACGAGCGAGTTAAAAAAGCCAAAGAACGAAATGGCAATTCCTTTAATGTTTGAAGGAAAAATTTCAGATAATAAGGTCCACATCACCGGGCCTAAAGAAATGGCAAAAGCAGCCACGTAAAGTAAAATGGCAATCAATACTAAAGTGGCATTGATATTAATAAAACTTTTAACATCGGTGCGTTTGAAATCTGTCAATTTTTCGACTGAAAGAGAAGACTCCAAACTCGCCGAAAAGGCGTTTTGAGAATCAAAAGTCTGTCCTTTTATAGTTTCCAAAGCTGATTTGATGTCAACATCTTCAACTTTATTGATATTTTCAGCATTCACCACATATTTGGCTTTATTGAAAGCTAAAGTCGCCATGCCTAAAGCAATTGACATGGCAAGGGTTCCGATGATTAACAACGGTTTTCGACCTAAACGATCTATCAATCGAATGGCCACAAGGGTAAATACCAAATTGGTTAAACCCACGGCTATGGCCTGTAAAAATGAAGAGTCGGTGCTGCCGCCCGCTTGTTCAAAAATGGTTGGTGCATAGTAAAATATGGCATTAATGCCTGTAATCTGTTGAAAAAACGTAATCCCAAAAGCAATGATAATGATGTTGCGCATCCTGTTGTCAAACAACTGGCCAAGTGTGCCTTCAGGTTCTTTTTTGTCGATACCTCTTTGTATTTCAGCCATGGTATTTTCGGCATAGTCTTGGCCACCGATTTTAATCATGGTCCCCATAGCTTTGTCTTTTAGACCCCGATGCTTGACCAGCCATCTTGGACTTCGGGGCACAGCAAACAGGGCTAAAAAGTAAATAAAGGCCGGGATAGCTTCTACACCCAGCATCCATCGCCAGGCGTCGATTTCAATATCTTTTAAAAAATAATTGGAAAAATAAGCTACTGATATCCCGATCACGATATTCAGCTGATTTAGAGACACCAGACTGCCTCGTAGTTTTTGAGGCGCAATTTCAGCAATATACACCGGGGCAATCAAAATAGCACCGCCAATCCCTATACCACCAATGATTCTTGCAATTACAAATTCTATATAACCCGTGGCCAATGCTGACCAAGTGGCAGAAATGGTAAATAATAGAGCGGTAATTATGAGCACTGTGCGCCGACCAAACTTATCGCTCATAGGGCCTGCCATAACATTACCGCCCATAGCACCAAAAATGACACAACCCACAGCAAAGCCCAACTCCCAGTCGGTCATATCAAAATTCTCGGTTATACCATTGACCGCCCCGGAAATTACAGCAGAGTCAAAGCCAAGCAAAAAACCGCCTAAAGCGACAATAAGACTGATAAAAGTGGTGTAGGTTTTTTTCATGGGGTTTTAATCAATTAAAAACCTCACAGGTTTTGAAAACCTGTGAGGTTTGATAATTTTATTTAATTGTTGAATCGTATTCTACTAGCATTTTCAGAAAGTTATTCTATTCGAGACTCGTGCTTCACCCAATCTACTTCCATGACCCATTCGTCATCTTCCATGGGAGAATCGGTAATTTTAGCAAAATTTAAAATCGCAAACATCGGCTCGGGATAGTTATCGCCTTCGCCTTCGTTACGGTAAATTTCTTGGCCGTCAACTTTATACACCAGATCGCTGTCTTCCCACTCGACTGAATATTCATGCCATTCTTCAAGTGTAACATCAAAGTCTTTTCGGTAATTTTGCCAATCGCCTTTATCGCATTCGCCTAAGCTTTTGATGGCTCCTGTTGTAAACCTGTTGTTGTGATGATCGCCGTGGTGTTCAAAAATATCGATTTCACCAGAACCGGTTAATGGCCAGCAAATGGTTTCGTCTTTTTCTTGTACCGGCGGTTCGTTGTTTTGTGCGCCTAATAACCACCAAGCCGGGAACATGCTGGGTTTACCACTGGTTTTTAAGCGTAACTTGGCCGTCCATTTGCCTTTTATGAATTCCTGTTTATTTTTAGAGCAGATTCTTCCGGCAAC
>CAYMXD010000554.1:0-2025 GCA_964394095.1 uncultured Mesohalobacter sp.
CTTATCAATCTCTTATCAGGCTCCCCTTTTTTACTCAAACAACTCATCAAACAAACCCACGGTAAACCTTTAGATGCATGATTTTTCACAAATTTCAACATAGAACAGATAAAGCTGAAATCATGGATGATTTTGAACTGAAAGGTCATGAACTTGAGGTGGTTTTAAAAGATTTAAATAACGTCAATAAGCGATTAGGCGGTTACAAAATCACGATTGATGGGATTAAAAAACTTATCCCTCAGCAAAATCAACCCCTCAAGATAGCGGATGTCGGCTGTGGGAGTGGTGAAAACCTCCGGCAAATTGCCAAGTGGGCAAAACGTCAACAAATTTCAGTTGAACTTTATGGTATTGATGCCAATCTGAATAGCATCAATTTGGCCAAATCGCTTTCAACTGAATTTGATAACATTTCATTTATTCAACAAAATGTCTTCGATGAAAATTTCAATAAGCACCAATTCGATGTGATTTGTTTAAGTTTAACTTTGCATCATTTCAAAGACAAAGACATTCATAGACTCTTACCGATTTTATATCAAAATTCTAATTTAGGGGTGGTCATTAACGATTTGCAACGGCATTGGCTGGCCTATGTTTTATTTCAATTGTACAGTTCAGTATTCATGAAAAGCAAAATCGCCAAACATGACGGGAAAGTTTCAATTTTAAGAGGGTTTAGAAAAAATGAACTGGAAAAATTTTCAACAATTGTTAAGCCTAAAAATCTACACTTGGAATGGTGTTGGGCTTTTAGATATTTATGTATATTTCAAAAATGAATAAAGTTAGCATACATAGCGTCGCCACGCAACTCCCCAAATACTCTCAGCGTACAGCGGAAACCATTCCTTTGCTGAAAAACTGGCTGAAAGACGAGGACGAACGCTATATCCGAAAGGCTGAAAAAATCTTTGAAGGTGCGCAAGTCAACCAGCGCTATGCCATCATGCCTCCGGAAGAGGTGTTTACAAAGACTTCATTTGAAGATAAAAACAGTTTATATAAGGAAGCCGCAAAATTGTATGGCAAACAGGTCTTAGAAAAAGCCTTAGATCAATCCGGCTGGGCAGCTGAAAGTTTGGACTACATCATCACCGTGAGTTGTACGGGCATCATGATTCAGTCTTTGGATGCATATTTGATTAACGAATTAAACCTCAAGCAAAGCATCGTCAGGTTGCCAATTACGGAAATGGGCTGTGTTGGTGGGGTGTCGGCGATGATTTATGCCTATCAATTTCTAAAATCCAATCCAAACAAACGCGCCGCCATTATAGCCTTTGAAAGTCCGACAGCCACGTTTCAATACGATGACAAATCTATGGTCAATATTGTCAGCTCTGCGATTTTTGGCGATGGTGCTGCCTGTGTGCTGATGAGTTCAAATCCTGAAGATCAAGGTGTTGAAGTCGTTGGTGATCAAATGTATCACTTCTTTAACCAAACCCACATGATGGGCTTTGAGTTGGTCAATTCCGGCTTAAAAATGGTTTTAGACATAGAAGTACCCGATAAAATTGCGGAACATTTCCCGCACATTATCAGTCCTTTTTTGGAACAACATGATTTGGATATCAGTAATGTAGATCATTTGATATTTCATCCCGGCGGTAAGAAAATTATTCAAACGGTTGAAGAATTATTTGGGGAAATGGGTAAAAATATAGACCACACCAAGGCCGTATTGCAGGAATTTGGAAATATGAGCTCGGCGACGGTCTTATTTGTTTTAGAGAAATTTATGGCTGAACCTCAGCAGGAAGATTCTATTGGTATGATGTTGAGTTTTGGGCCCGGTTTCACGGCACAGAATTTATTATTGAAATGGTAAAAGCTAAGCAACATTGGGCATTGATTATCGGTGGTAGCCAAGGATTAGGTTTGGCTTCGGCGAAACAACTGGCCAAAGACGGGTATCACCTCATTATTGTGCATCGCAATTCCAGAAATCAGATGGACGACATTTCAAAAGATTTTGAAGACCTCAAAAGCTATGGAAACGAGTTACTTACTTTTAAT
>CAYMXD010000555.1:0-2005 GCA_964394095.1 uncultured Mesohalobacter sp.
AGATATATTGGATGCCGGAAAAGGCTATGCCCTTATGGTTAGAGGTGACCGCTCGGCGACCTTAGAATCTAATACCGCCATTGGCAGTAATCCGGCAACCTTAAGAACGACAGGTCCAATTGAAACTGGGAATTTCTCACCTACAATCGATGCTGGTGTTGTTGAAAATGATTTTGTCCTAATCGGTAATCCTTACCAGGCCAGAGTGGATATGGAAAATATTGTTACAAATGCTATGGATATCAATCCAACTTATATGTGGATTTGGGACCCTAATATTGGAACTATTGGTGGATATGCCGTTGTGACTTTAAGTGACGGGAGTGTAGACGAAGTAGACATAGATGGTAATTCTTTGCCTCAATCTTCTGGGGCAAATGAATTTCTAGAACCTTTTCAAGCTTGTTTTTTAGAAGTTGATGGAAACAACCCATCCATTACATTTGTAGAAACAGCCAAAAGCAATACAATAGCAAATAATGGTACATTTTCAGATGATGAATCCATAGTAAACAGTTTAGAACTTGAATTATACAGAGACGGGCATCCTAAAGTCTTTGATGCCGTTAGATTGCGGTTTTCTGACAACTATACTACAACACCAAGTTTTGAGGACGCTAAGAAATTTTGGAATACTACTGAACGCTTAAGTCTTATAAACCAAAATACGTACTTAGCAATTGACAAAAGAAAGTTACCTCAAAGTAACGACACCATCCCCTTGTATCTCGGCAATTACCAAACCAGTCAGTACACTTTAAAGTTAGCATCTACTTTAGATGATAACACCCAAGTCCAGCTTTACGACCATTACCTGCAACAGGCGATTGACATTGACAACGGGAATAACACCTACAACTTTACTATTGACCAAAACATCCCGGAAACTTATGACAGTGGGCGTTTTGAACTGATTTTTAATCCGCAGACCTTAAGCACAGAAGAAACGCTAGACCATGCTGTATATAGCGTTTACCCCAACCCGACTCGAGACGTGATTAACATCGCGGTTTCCACTGAGCATGTGGACACTCAGGCACAAATGTCCTGTTTTGATGTGATGGGTCGGCAGGTTTTAAGTCAAAAGGATTTAATCTTAAAACCAAACACCCCAGTTGACCTCAGCAGCTTGCCCTCCGGAATATATCTGCTAAAGTTAGACACACCCAAACATCAGCAAAATTTTAAAATTCAAATAGAATAAACCTACGCTGATTAGGATAGAAATTGTATTTAAAATTTTGTAAAGAATTTAAAATTTTAACAAGGTTTACCTCAAAAATCTGCACATCGAAGTCCTAACTCTATAAGCTTAACCTTAGGCCAAGCCCAGCTTTTGAGGTTTTTCAACGTTTAAAATATAATTTTTGTTAATAAATAACATGATGACTTAACAATATCATAAACTAAGATGTTCATTTGCTTTTTTTTATTGTATAATTTTGTAAAACTATTTTAATCCATACTATTATGAAAACACTTTACACAAAAATTATTATATTCGGCTTATTGTCTTTTTTGGCGACGGGGTTGAGTTTTGGGCAGATCATTAGCCAATATGTTGATACAGATTCAGGAACAACCCCAAAAGGTATTGAAATATGGAATAATACGGGTTCTGTCTTAGATTTTTCTACTAATAGCCTTGTAATTGAAAAATATATTAACGGAAGTAGTTCTCCTACGACAGAAGCTACAATTAACAGCGGAACTTTAAATGCTGGTGAAGTTCTTGTCATTGGCGGTTCAGATTTAGCAACATGGATGTCAAGCAATTACCCAGCTGTAACCTTTATTAATGATTCTTTTTCTTTTAACGGAGATGATGCATTAGAAGTTATTTATGGCGGTACAACCACTGATGTTTTTGGAACTATTGGCAACGATCCAGGTTCTGCTTGGTCAGGTTCTGGTGTATCTACAAGAGACAGTAATATATCATTATTAAGTACAATAAATACTGGTACTACCACAGGATTTACTGACCCAAGTACGAGATTTGAAG
>CAYMXD010000556.1:0-2004 GCA_964394095.1 uncultured Mesohalobacter sp.
ATACTAGTTCCCTGATTAATTTTTGATTGTATATCCAATTTCGTATGGAGCTGGTCTGCACGCTTTTTCAAGTTGTTTAAGCCGTTACCAAATTCAACAGCATCGATATCAAAGCCATTACCGTCGTCTTTAATTTGAAGACGAACAGCGTCATCTACTATATCAAATTTGATATCAATGTTTTTAGCTTCAGCATGTTTTAGGGCGTTGTTTACAGCTTCCTGAATGATACGGAATAACTGAATGCCTTCAACCGCATTGAATTTTATTTGTCTTAAAAACAGATCTTGGTTTTCCGGCGCTGAGATGCTTATCTTTTCTTTAGTATTGGTTTGATTTACAAATTTCCTCAGCCGTTCTATCAGATCTGAAAGTTGAATTTCTTCTTTGTTCATCGCCCAAATGGTATCTCTTAACTCGTGTATGGTTTGTTGGGTAAACTGACTGAGATGGCCTAATTTTGACTTCACCTGATCAATTTTTAGCTCTTTCTGGTATTGCACATACTGCAAACCGGAAATCACAAATGTGAGCTGACTCCCGATGTTATCGTGTAAATCTCTGGAAATGCGCAGGCGTTGTTCTTCCAGTTGATTTTTGAGCTCAATTTTGGCTAAAGCTGTTTGTAACTCGGCTTCTTTTTTGAGTTTATTATTTTTAAGCTGTTTAGACTTGATAATTAAATAGCTTATCACAATAAGAATAATAATTGCCGATAGACTGCCATAAATCAGCAGGTTTTTTTGACGGACTTCAAGCTCTCTTTCGAGCAAATCTGATTTGGTTTTGGCTAATTCAGCTTCTTTTTCTTTGGTTTTGAGTTTGGTTTCCACGTCTGCCAGAGCTTGTGCATTCTTTTCTGAAAACAAGCTATCTTTATAGCTTGTGTAAGCTTCAATATATTCTTCGGCTTTGTCTAAATTTTGAAGTGCATAATAGGTTTTTGCACTGCTGATGTAAAATGAATCGGAATAGTTAAACAACGAGGCATCTTCATTGATTAAATTTTCTGCTTTTTGAATTACTGATTTTGCTTTATCAAATTGTCGGGTTGAATAATACAAATCAATCAAATTGGAATACGTAATAAATTGAGTGCGGTTGTAGTTTTGATAATCTTCCGGTACATTTAAAGCGGTTAAGTAGGCTTTTTCAGCCTTTTCGTATTTATTTTGAAGGTTAAGTATATTCCCAAGATTATCATGATATTGATAAAATAGTCTGGGCTGATCGGCTTTTTCAGCATAGTCTATGGCCAGTTTTATATATTTTTCGGCTTGTTCTAAATCATTAAAACGCTTGTAGCAAATGGCCATATTATTGTAAGACCCGGCAATGTCTTTAGTCAGGTCATACTTTAACCGAATAGCCAAAGCTTTTTCGTGATATTCTATTGCTTTTTCAAATTGCATTAATTCCTGATAAATTAAACCGATGTTATTGAGGTATATGGATTGACCCTTATCATTTTTCGGGTCGTGTTTCTGACTGAATTCTAAAGCCTGGTAAAAATAATCTATAGCTTCTTTGAATTGCCCGTTATTCCAACAGAACATCCCGAGATTATTGATGCACATAACTTCAATAGTGGGAAATGTATGAATTTGACTAAGTTCAAGAGCCTTTTCAAAATAAACTTTAGACGAATCTTTTTGCCCTAAAACATCAAAATAAATGCCTCGTGTATTGGTTAATTCTGTGAGATTAAAATATAAATTATTGATTTTGGCATAAGGCCTTTCGATGCTCAAAATACTATCGGTTCGTTCAGGCGTTCTAAAAATGTAATGGAATGCGAGATAATTACCGGCTTTTAGTTTTATAGAATCGTTTTGTGAAGTCTTATATTGATGCCATAAACTATCAATGACTTCGGTTTTTTGAGCGTAGAAATTCTGACTCAAGAAAAAGAATATAAGAAGTTTAAAAAATTCTCAAATTTTCACATCAATATTTAATTTATGTTAAAAATAGTTATTTATTTCGAAATCAGGATAATCTTGT
>CAYMXD010000557.1:0-2000 GCA_964394095.1 uncultured Mesohalobacter sp.
TCGGAATTATACTGAACACATTGAAGAACTCCACAATGAAAAACCCGAGGAGCCGGTAGTATTTATAAAACCAGATTCGTCAATTTTGCCAAAATCGCATCCATTTGTGATTCCTGAATTTTCAAATGATGTGCATTATGAGGTGGAGCTTTTGGTCAAAATCAATCGCTTAGGTAAATACATAGAGCCTCAGTTTGCGCATAAATACTATAATGAAATAGGTTTAGGCATAGATTTTACCGCCCGGGATCTTCAGGCCAAACTAAAAGCCAAAGGTTTGCCCTGGGAAAAAGCCAAGGGGTTTGACGGCGCCACTTTAATCGGCAAAACATGGTTTGATAAAACCGACTTCGATTTAAATGATTTGAACTTTAGCTTATCTAAAAATGATCAGATTGTTCAAAATGGAAATACCAAATTGATGTTATGGAAAATAGATGAACTCATTGCTTATGTCTCTCAGTTTTTCACATTAAAAATCGGCGATATTATTTTTACAGGAACGCCATCGGGTGTCGGAAAAGTTGAAGACGGCGATGTCTTAGTCGGGAAAATTGAAAGCAATACAGTTTTTAAAGTAAATGTGAGATAAATGAACGCAGAAATTATAACCATTGGTGATGAAATATTAATTGGTCAGATTATCGACACCAATTCAGCTTTCCTGGGAATACAACTCAATAAAATTGGTGTTGATGTGGTGCAGATTACTTCAATAAAAGATGAACAGGATATCATTATTAAAGCACTGGAAAATGCTGAAACCCGTGCAGACATTATCATTACCACCGGGGGTTTAGGGCCAACAAAAGATGACTTGACCAAACACACCCTCTGTCAATATTTTAATGATGAACTGGTTCTGGACCAAAAAACCCTGGAGCATATCGAAGATATTTTCAGGAAATACATCAGTCACCCTATTTTGGAAGCGAATCGGTCTCAGGCCTATTTACCGTCTAAATGCCTAGCCTTAAAAAACCCTTACGGTACTGCGCCCGGAATGTGGTTCGAAAAAGGGGAGAAGGTGTTTGTCTCCATGCCCGGCGTACCTTTTGAAATGAAATCCTTGGTTAGAAATGAAGTCATTCCAAAACTGAAAGACCGTTATAACAGACCATTTATCTTCCATAAAACCGTTTTGACTTACGGCCTTGGTGAAAGTTCTATTGCCGATAAAATTGAAGACTGGGCCAATAATTTACCGGTCTTTATCAAACTCGCCTATTTACCAAGTTTGGGCAGAGTTCGACTGCGTTTAACAGCAAGAGGTGATGATGAACAATTGCTTCAGAACGAAATTAGCAGTCAGGTCGAAAAATTACATACTTACATAGGTGATATTATTAAGGGTTACGAGGATGAAAATTCAATAGAAGAAAATATTGCCCAAGCTTTGACCAAAAAAGGCTTAAGCCTGGCCACAGCTGAAAGTTGCACGGGAGGCCGCCTGGCTGCTAAATTTACTGAAATACCCGGAGCTTCGGCTTATTTTAAAGGCAGTATTGTGAGTTATGCGACTTCGGCTAAGCACGATGTGCTTGATATTCCTGAGGTTTTCATAGATAAATATTCTGTTGTGAGTTCAGAAATTACCAAGGAAATGGCAATTCGCGTCAAGAAATTGTTCAAAAGTGATATAGCTGTGGCTACAACGGGAAATGCCGGCCCGACAAAAGGCGATAGTGATGCAGAAATAGGAACAGTTTTTATAGCTTTGGCCTATGCTGAAGAAGTTAAAGTTGAAAAATTCAATTTTGGCAATCATCGGGAACGCGTAACCCAAAAAGCTGTCAATAAAGCTTTGGAAATGCTATACGACCACTTAAATAAGTAAGAGTCGTGTGTGATTCTTTACAACGGCTATTCGAAAATTCAAGGAGAGAGACTGAAAATTAATTTTTCAGCTTGAAGAGGAATTTAATTTGATAAAAACCTAAAGATTTGATAAAGATAAAGCCGAAATGTTAAATTGACCTTTCGACTGCGCTTAAGGTGGC
>CAYMXD010000558.1:0-1998 GCA_964394095.1 uncultured Mesohalobacter sp.
GATAAGATTTATCATTTTTTGTCATTATTGTAATCATGCTTAAAACAAAACCAACTTTAGCCTCTTCTATTTCAGAATAATCATCTTTAATTTCTATGTCATAATTCCTAAATATTTTTTCAAGACTTGGTTTTTCTTTTATCAGCTTGTAAATACTTGGTTCTTTTTCAACAAATGAATTCATAAACACCATCATTTCTTCTTTCATTTCTTCCTCTGTCAATTCAGGTTCGGCTATTTCATCCTGAGAACATGAAACCAATACCGCCAAAGCCATTATAGGTAAAATTAAAAGATACTTTAGTTTTTTGAGGTTTGAAGAATGAGTTCGCTGTAACATGCTGATGCGTTTTTTAAGATGAGAGGTATGAAAAAAAGTATTGATAAAAGATACATTTTGGCAACCAAAACTTTGATTAAGCAAAGTGTTGATGTAATTAGTTTTAGAATGTGAAGCTGTCACCTGCAGATCGGCTTCAAATTCGTGAATTTGGCGTAATTGAATTTTATAGACGTAAATCAAAGGATTAAACCATAGTAGCCACTGCAAGATTTCAACAAACATCACATCCCAAGAATGTCTTTGTTTGAGGTGCTGGTATTCATGTTCCAAAATGACTTGATGTTGGGTTTTTGGGATATCTGCACCCAAAAATCCTATCCCAAAATGAAAAGGCTAAATGAGATTTTGGAATAATCACAAGCGGTTTGAATTTGTAATCTTCAAAGCTATTGAGGTTTAGGTAATGAAACACTTTTCTGTTCCTCATGATAAACCATAATACATATAAGAACAAACCGAGAGCGTAAATGACATAATAAATATTCCATTGAAAGCCGGAAGAACGCTCAAGATTTTCAACCAGAATAGCTGAAGAATTATCAACTGCTTCACCTCCAATTTGCAATGGCTGTAACCACTGGACATAGGTTTGAGAGAATGTATAGGGTAATGCCTGACTAAAAGTAATCAAAGGCAAAATCAATGAAATCATCAAAGTCAATAATAAATACAATCGGTTCACTCTAAAGTAGGGCTCCGATTTAAAAATCTGATACAAGCCTAAAAACAAGACTTGACATACCAGCATTTCAAGGATGTAATTAAGCATTGGTATTAGATTTTAAGTCATTAAGGATAGATTCTAACTCTTGTGTGCTCAAATCTTGTTTTTGAACAAAAAATGAGACCATATTTTTAAAAGACCCACCGAAATAAGTCTTGGCCATCAAATTTGTAGTAGTTTTTTTATAATCTTCTTCGCTAACTATAGGCTGGTAAATATGAGACCTTCCCTCCTTTTCATAACCTACAAAGCCTTTTTGCTCCAAAATTCTTACAATGGTAGAGACCGTATTATAGGCAGGCTTGGGCGTAGGCATTTGTTCAATTATAGTATTGACATTGGCTTCGCCCAACCGCCATAAAATCAACATGATTTCGCTTTCTGCTTTGGTTAATGTTTTCATGATTGTGTACTTTTCATTGACAAATATAACTAATATTTTAGTTTAAACTAATGAATTAGTTGTTAAAGTTTAGATAATTGAATTTTTTAGTGAAATAAAAAATGTGCTTATCATTTTGATACAAGTGCGAAGTTGCAAACTTCGCACAGCTCAAAGTAAATTTTTTTGATATAAAATATAAGGCTTTCAGCCTTAACTTTATGCTCTTCAAAGCTTGCAACTATCGACATTTGATGAGGTTACAAAGTGGCAAACTTCTCAAAGTTGAGATCACTTGATAGACTTAAATTATTTATTTTACAAAAATCGGATTGACCCGGAACGGATCATATATTTTTAGAAAATATAACCCAATGCCAATTACGACCCCGAAGTGGGTCGAATAATTTTTTGAATTTAAGTTTACTTTTTTTTAAAAATAAAAAATGTTCTTATCAATTTGATACTAATAAGAAGTTGCAAACTTCGAACAGCTCAAATATTAAGCAAGTGCCTAAGTCAATAATTTTTTTAGAATTTCATCTTGTA
>CAYMXD010000559.1:0-1993 GCA_964394095.1 uncultured Mesohalobacter sp.
CAAATTTTGGGACCTTGATGTTGATTTTAATACACCTTCAAATTCAACAATTTCCTCACCACAAGAAGTAGTGGTTACTCCTTTTACCTCTATTTTTGATGGTACAGCATTTGATAATTTACCACAACCCAATGGTGTTTCTGATATCGATGCCTTGCAAGGTATTATAATGAATCAAGCTCAGTATAAAAAGTTTCCAAACTATGAAAGCGCTATTTTTAATTTTGTTATAGATGTGGATCCAACCGGAAACAAACAAGCAGCTATCCGCTGGTATGAATTTAGAAGAAATACTCCAACAGATCCGTGGGTTATGGAGCAGGAGGGCACTTTTGCCGATCCCGACGGAAGACACTTTTGGCATGGAAGTATGATTATGGATACACAAGGCAATATTGGGATGGGCTTTTCCGCAATGGGAAATGCCGCAACCGGAAACGGCACAACCAACGAATTTGTTTCCAGCTATTACACTGGCAGACTATCTACTGACCCCAGCGGGACTATGACGATTGCCCCACAACTAATTGCTGATGGAAAAGCCAATTTTCCCGGCGTTCGATACGGCGATTACAGCAAGATTGATATAGACCCGGCTGACTACAAGAGAATGTATTATATCAATGAAATTATGTCACCCCAACGAAGCGATGTTATAGGACGCTTCCAAATCGCACCTAATTTTGATACAGATGCCGGTATTGTAGACATCATAACACCTGAAGATGGAGATCTTTCTGTACCTCAGGATGTCACGGTTACCGTTCGGAATTTTGGATTGAATGATATTTCAAATGTGCCGGTAAATTATACTATTGATGGCGGAACACCCATAACTGCCATTGTTCCGGGTACGATATCTTCAGGAGCTTTAGTCGATTTTACGTTTAGTATACAAGCAGATTTAGCTGTTGTAGGCCAAACCTATACCATTGAATCCTCAACAGCTTTAGTTGGAGATGAAGACCTTTCTAATGACAGTTTTTCAAAAGAAGTTACTCATCTGGATCCTATCGATACCGGTGTAACGGCAATACAAGACCCTTCATCCGGAAGTGGCTTAAGTACAAATGAAGATGTTACCATAGAAATAACTAACTTCGGTTCGACTACCCAGACCAGTATTCCTGTGTTTTATAGCCTAAATGGTGGAACTTCGGTTCAGGAAGTTTACAACGGATCAATAGCTTATGGTGATTCAGATAGCTTTACTTTTTCTCAACAGGCCGATTTGTCGGGGCTTGGCGCCTACACTATTGTTGCAGGTACAGAATTAAGCGGCGATGCCCAACCTTCTAATGATGATTTTACTAAAACAGTAGATAATACAAGCTGTATTCCAGATGGCAATTGTGAGGGGTTTGGCGACGGCGTAACACAAATTCAACTTGCCGATCAGGATATAGTTACAACTTGTACCTCCGCCGGCTATTCGGATGATACTAATATTGTGTTTACCTTTCCTCTTACTGAAAACCCGTTTTCAGGGACACTCCAAATGGGATGGGATGGTTCTGAATTTGCATTATGGATAGATTTTAATGATGATGGCGTTTTTGATGCTGATGAATTGGTGGCGAATGACTTAGTCCAAAATCAGGATACTGACTTTAATTTTACTGTAGATTTTGATGATTTTCCAAATGCTACTGAAGGCATGCACCTTATGCGGCTTAGGGGTGAAGACCAAAGCGGCGTTGGAGATGTTACAGATCCTTGTGATGATTTACAGTATGGCAGAACTAATGATTATATGGCAAACATTACGCCACTTCTTGGTGTAAACAGTAATGCCTTTGCTGATGGGAGTGAGTTGATTGTCGTCGATGAGGGTGATGATCAGTTTAAATTGCTATTGAATACGACTAATGTAACCAATACACTTATTCTTAGTGTATTCAACACTGCAGGGCAGCGCCTTATGCAATATCCTTTAGACAATGAAACCGGTACCGGATATGAATACAATCTAAACATGTCTTATGTTTCTTCC
>CAYMXD010000560.1:0-1993 GCA_964394095.1 uncultured Mesohalobacter sp.
CGCTCTTCTTCTTCTTTAGCTAACTCCTGATCAACTAAAATTCGACCACTGTGTTCGTCTGTTATAATCTTACGTCTGGCTGCAATTTCTACCTGAACCTGAGGTGGAATGGTAAAGAAAGAACCTCCGGATGCTCCACGTTCAATAGTTACCAATGCTAAACCATTTTTAACGCTGTTTCTTATCCGCTCGTAAGCCTTTACAAGACGGTCTTCGATTTTTCCTTTAAGCTTTTCCGATTCTTTTTCTAAGGCTTTCTCTTCTTTTTCAGTCTCCTTTAGGATATTATCAAGTTCAGACTTTTTATGGTCTAAATGTTTTTGTTTTTCGTCTATTTCTTCCTGCTTTTGCTCAAGGACTTCTTTTTTATGTTCAGTTTGAGCGTAAAATTCTTTGATGTGTTTTTCGGCAAGTTCTATTTCAAGTTCTTGGTACTCAATTTCTTTACTTAAAGCATCAAACTCTCTATTGTTTCTAACGTTTTCCTGTTGTTTCTTATATTTTTTGATACGATCTTCAGTCTCGCTTATAAAAAGTTTCTTGGCTTTAATTTTAGCATCAATTTCTTCAAGAGCAGTCGTCATTTTCTCTATACGCTTATTTAAACCGGCAACTTCATCTTCGAGATCTTCCACTTCTAAAGGTAATTCACCTCTCATGTTTCTAATTTCGTCAATCCTAGAATCTACAAGCTGTAAATCGTATAAAGCTCTGAGCTTTTGCTCCACGCTGATCTCTTTCTTTTTGGCCATAATCAATAATATTGAACGGGATTTGTATTTGTATTTGATAAAACGACTGCAAAATTAGTGAAATTTTCATTAATAAAAGTATATAAAAGCTCTTTTGTGAATTGCTCACTTTCATAGTGGCCAATGTCTACCAATAAAATGGATTGTTCTGCCTTAAAAAAGTCGTGATATTTAAGATCTGCGGTCACATAGGCATCTGCGCCAGAGGCAATAGCTTTCGAGATTGCAGAGGCACCACTACCACCTAAAACCGCTACTTTTTCTACAGGTTGATTTAAAAATGCTGAATGCCTTATACTGGGAGTTTTGAATTCATCTTTCAACAGTTTAAGAAACTCCTTTTCTGAAAGTGGTTGGTCTAATGCGCCAATCATGCCTAAGCCAATATGTTGATTTTTGTTTTCTAAGGTTTCAATTTCATAGGCCACTTCTTCATAAGGATGGTGTTTAAATAATTGTGAAAGTACTTTATTTTGGAGATGTTTGGCATACGTGATGTTGATCTGAACCTCTTTCTCAAAATGGGTTTGTCCCTTTTTTCCTACCACGGGATTGGAAGCTTCGTTGCCCTTAAAGCTTCCTTTACCTTCTAGATTAAAACTGCAATTGGAATAGTTGCCAATATTACCAGCGCCAATTTTAAAAAGTTCTTCTCTCAAGTGGTCTGCATTATTTTTTGGGACATAAGTGGTTAGTTTCTTTATTGTACTAGCCTGTGGCATGAGCATGCTTTTATGTTTTAAACCCAGTTTATCACATATTACTTTGTTTACGCCATGAAAAGCATTGTCTAGAGCGGTATGAATGGCATAAACGGCAATGTCATTTTTTACAGCTTTTATTACTGCTTTGTTGACATAATTACTGGGATTAAGTTTTTTAATTCCAGAAAAAATAATAGGATGGAAGCTTAGGATAAAATTGCAGTTATTATCAATGGCTTCCTGAACTACCTCTTCGGTGGTGTCCAGGCTAACAAGCACGCCTTTAATGCTTAGATTTTCGTCACCAACGATGAGGCCTACATTGTCAAAACCTTCTGCGTATGCCAATGGTGCATAATTTTGTAGTTTAGCTATAAGAGTTTTGATTTTCATAAGTTATATGGATTTCTGTTTAATTGTAAATTTAAATATTATACTTTCGTAATCCATACAACTTCAACTTAATTTTTTGAAATGGGTATTTTCAAATGGCTTTTATTACCATTTTCATTGATATATTTTATCATCACCAATATT
>CAYMXD010000561.1:0-1363 GCA_964394095.1 uncultured Mesohalobacter sp.
TTGACCAATTTTGCCCAAAGCATTCTCGCTGCGCGCATTTTGGCAATTTCCATGAAATGGTTCATGCCAATTCCCCAGAAAAAAGACAGTCTGGGGGCGAAACTATCAATATCCATTCCGGCTGCTAAACCTGTCTTTATATATTCCAGACCATCTGCCAAAGTGTAGGCTAGCTCAATATCTGCGGTGGCTCCGGCTTCTTGCATGTGGTATCCGGAAATACTAATGCTGTTAAACCTCGGCATGTATTGAGACGTGTATTCAAAGATGTCTGCAATGATTTTCATAGATGGCGTAGGCGGGTAGATGTAGGTGTTTCTCACCATAAATTCCTTGAGTATATCGTTTTGAATGGTTCCTGAAAGCAACTTGGTGTCTACACCGGTTTCGTTTGCTGCGGCAATATAAAATGCCATAATGGGTAACACAGCACCATTCATGGTCATCGAGACCGACATTTTGTCGAGTGGAATCTGATCGAATAAGACTTTCATGTCTTCAATGCTATCTATGGCGACTCCGGCTTTACCTACATCGCCCACCACACGTTCATGGTCACTGTCGTATCCACGATGGGTTGGCAGGTCGAAGGCCACCGATAGTCCTTTCTGGCCGGCTTTAAGGTTTCGCCTGTAAAAGGCATTACTTTCTTCGGCTGTTGAAAACCCAGCATATTGTCTTATGGTCCAAGGTCTTCCGACGTACATGCTGGAGTAGGGGCCTCTTAAATACGGCGGAATTCCAGCTGCAAAATCTAAGTGATTTAGATTTTTGATATCAGATGCTGAGTAATGGGTTTTGATATCTATTTTTTCATTGGTAGTAAAACTGTCTTCTGAGGATGCATGAGTATTGAAGTCAAAATCGAGTTTTAGGTCTTTTATAGGTTGTGCCATAATGATGTGTTATGCAGATTCTTCTGATAGTCTTTTTTTCTCCAGCTCCTGAGCTATACGCCTGATTGGAATGGGTTTAATCAAAGTTTTTCTAGCTTTTTTTGATGGAAAAACCTCTTTTTCAATTTGAGTTTTCATCTGGTCTTCTTCATTTTCGTATTGATTCACCCCAACCAGTTCTAATTCTTTGTTTTCAAACTTCACTAAATTAGATTTAAATTGATCTTGAATCTTTTGCTGTATTTTTCCATCAAACAATTGCTGAATTAAACCTCCGGATTTTTCAATGTCTTTAAAGATGTCTAAAGATTTTTCGGCCAATGCCTTGGTTAAATAATTGATGTAATAAGTGCCATCAGCAATGTTTTCTACCTTTTCAAAATAACTCTCATGTTTAAGAATTAATAATTGGTTTCTTGATATTCTTTGACTGAAATTATTTTTTAAACTTTTGTTTGCGTTTGTTT
>CAYMXD010000561.1:1373-1976 GCA_964394095.1 uncultured Mesohalobacter sp.
AAATTATTCTTGTGTTTGAAAATTTCGTCGTAGTAGGTATTTCTAATAAAATCGCTGCCACCGAGAATTGCACTCATGCATTCTGATGTAGACCTCAGCATGTTCACATTGTAATCGTAAATGCTCATGTGATGATTACCGGGTTCGGATATGAGCTTTAAATCATATTCAATTTTATAGGCTTTACAAACACTGTTCACCAGAAGCCTTAAAGCTTTTAATTTGGCAATTTCAAAAAAGTAGTTTGGACCGATAGCACTAAAAACTAATATCTTTAGCTTTTTACCTTTTGCAATCTGAGCCTTATTAAGATAAGTATTGAGCTGGGCAAGGCTGTAAGCCAGTTGCTGGGTGATATTTCCACCAGAATTGTGATAAAGTCTTGCGTCTATACTGAGCGTATTAGTTTGCTCGACATAAGATTGGTGAGCGCTTAAATCTTCAGACTGGCTTTTTATCCAGTTGCCGGTTTTAGCCAAATGATGGATGGGGTCGAAGGCATAATGGAAGTTCTGGTTTTGTTCTAATTTTGAACTATCAAAGGATTTAAGGTTGACGATAATTGGGGCTTCAATAGCACCTAAGGACTTTGTGAAATCTTCA
>CAYMXD010000562.1:0-1972 GCA_964394095.1 uncultured Mesohalobacter sp.
TCCTATTTAGACTACATAAATTATATGCTTAATCCCCACAAAATAAATGTGACCCATTTTTAATATCTTAATCTGTAAAAAATCTCTGTGTCCTTCGTGCCTCTGTGGTGTAAAAAAACATTAGGGGCATTAAATATTCTATGATTGGCCAACTAAAAATATTAAATTCATTTATATATTTTAGATCTTCATTTATAGTACAAAGCCAAACATAGCGAACCTTGCGTATAAGCTTGCGGACTTTGCGGTTAAAATTTTTTAGGCTAAACGTCACAAATTATTTTTTATAATAAACTATTCTACTCATTAAGGCATTAAGAAGATTAAGAAAAACTCAGCTTTGTGATTCATAATATCTTAATCCGAAAAAATCTCTGTGTCCTTCGTGCCTTAGTGGGAAAAAAAATAGAGGCATTAAGGAAATTAAGTACTCCGGTCGACTTAATTCTCTTAATAATCTTAACTTCTTAATGTTTAACATTATCGCAAGGATATCCTATTTTTGAAAAAATATTTTAAAACAAAAAACCATGCCAGAAAAAAAAGCAAAACGCGAGTATTGGCTTTTCGGAGCTTTAGGCAGTTTAGTCTTAGGTTTTGGGCTTTGTTTACTTGTTGAAAGCGGATTCACAAAACACAGCGATGCTCCAAACTGGCACTGGGTTAGTTTAGGAACTTTATCTTTAATCTTGATTATGAGCGGTATAAATTTTTTATTTCGGTCGTTTGAAAGTAAGTTGGAAATAAAAACTGGTAATAACCAAAAAAAATTTAAACATTAAGGCATTAAGTTGCATTAAGATCATCTGAACATTTTAGGGTTCGCAAAAGCCAAAATGAAGTATAGGTTGTTTAAATCACATAATCTTCGATATAGATTATGAGATGTATAAATTTCTTATTTTAAATTCTTTAAATCCAGCATGCATATCAATCGAGAACATAAAACCTAAAGGTTTTACGGTATATTCAAAAACTGAAAACCAATTTTCAGACCTGGAACAGCTAATCATTAATTCGTTTTATCTTTATACGCTGTGCTAACTGAAGTACTTCAATTATCAAATTTCATTTTCCGGCTTCTGTAATTCGAGTTCTATTTAAAAAATTACGCATTCAAAAATTGTTAAGTAAAATCAAAATGACTATATTGAGTGTGAAAAATTAAATCTAAAACATGTCTAAAACATTAATTATAGGTGCTTCAAACAAACCTGAACGCTATGCCTACCGGGCTTTAATATTATTACAAAAACATAATCATGAAGTATGTGCTATCGGTCGAAGAGAAATGAGTGTTGAAGGTGTAGACATCCATAAAGACAAGTATGACTTTGATGATATTCATAGCATAACACTTTATTTAAGTGCCAAATACCAACCTGAATATTATGATTATATTCTTCAGTTAAATCCCAAAAGAGTCATCTTTAACCCGGGCACAGAAAATCCTGAGTTAGCTCAAAAACTGGACAAAAATGGCATTACTTATGAAAATGCCTGTACTTTAGTTATGCTTCACACGAATCAATATTAAGCCTAAGAAAGTCAGAAATCCGTTTAGAATCAAAATAAAAAATCCAAATTCAAAGCCAATCCAGACTGAAGACGCCCAACTGATAAAAAAAGAAAGTATTGGTGAAAGAATAGCTACAATGGGGATAAAACGGTCTTTAATTTCCCACTTGGTAAACATACCCAAAGCAAACAGCCCCAATAAGGGCCCATAGGTATAGCCGGCAAACTGAAAGAGTTTATTAATAACGCTCTTGTCTTTGATGGCGTATTCAAATACAAGCATGGTGAGGATGAGCACCAAAGACACTCCAATATGGGTCAATTTACGAACTTTGACTTGTTTGGTTTTGTCGTATCGCTTTTCAATATTCAAAATATCGATACTGAATGATGTCGTGAGCGAAGTCAGTGCGGAATCAGCGCTGGAATAAGCCGCAGCAACAAGACCCAATAA
>CAYMXD010000563.1:0-386 GCA_964394095.1 uncultured Mesohalobacter sp.
TCTAAAGTGTCTAATTTATTAAACAGTAAAACACATTCTACATCAAAGGCTTCAGCAGAAGCAAGAAATCGGTCGATAAAGGTGGTTGAGGTTTCAGGATTATTAAGCGTAATGACCAAAAATGCCAAATCTATATTGGCAGCTATAATATGGGTTTGCTTAGATAAATTAACCGATTTGCGAATGATGTAATTTTTTCGCGCTTCAAAATCTTTGATGATGCCAATGGTTTCGTCGCCGTCTTTTGTGACTTCAAAATCAACTTTATCGCCTACAGCAATGGGGTTGGTGCTTTTTAAGCCTTGAAGCCTAATTTTACCCTTGAGCTTGCAAGAATAATGCTTTCCTTGAGCGGTTTTAACTTGGTACCAGCTCCCCGTAGATTT
>CAYMXD010000563.1:396-1958 GCA_964394095.1 uncultured Mesohalobacter sp.
AATCATGACGTTGCTGTCTCTGTATAGCAATTAATTTTTTTCATCTAATAACACTTTATGTTGGTGAGCAATAGACTCTTCATGAATGGCTTTTAAAAATTTGGTCACGAATTCTTCGCTTAGTTTATTTTCTTTACCTTCATCAATCATTTTGTCTAAAACAGCATTCCAACGTTGGGTCTGCAAGATAGCGACATTATTTTTCTTTTTCAATGTTCCAATATCATCGGCTATTTTCATACGCTTACCCAATTGGTTGATAATTTGATGGTCAACCACATCAATTTTTGTTCTCAGCGTATTCAATTTATTTTTGAATTCAGCTGCTTCGCCATGTTCTTTTCTAATTTTGAGGTCAATAGTCATTTGATGAAGCGCCTCAGGTGTGATTTGCTGTTTGGCATCACTCCAGGCTTCATCCGGCGTATGGTGGGTTTCTACCATCATGCCGTCGTAATTTAAGTCTAAAGCTGTCTGGCAGATGTCAAAAATGGTATCTCGTCGACCGGCAATATGCGATGGGTCTACAATTAGTGGTAAATCCGGAAATTCATTTTGCAAATCAATAGCCAATTGCCACTCGGGGTTGTTTCGGTATCGGGTTTTTTCATAAGTTGAAAATCCACGATGTATTACCCCAAGATTTTGGATGTCGGCTTTGTGTAAGCGTTCTACGGCACCGAGCCAAAGTGGTAAATCTGGATTAACAGGATTTTTTACCAGCACTATTTTATCAGTCCCTTTAAGTGCGTCAGCGATGTCCTGAACAATAAATGGACTTACCGTACTTCTGGCACCTATCCACAAGACATCCACATCGGCTTCCAAGGCCAAATCGACATGGGTTTTGTTGGCGACTTCGGTAGCGATTTTAAGTCCGGTTTCAGCTTTGGCTTTTTTGAGCCATTCCAGCCCCATTTGCCCAACGCCTTCAAAGTTACCCGGCTTGGTTCGGGGTTTCCATATCCCGGCACGCAATACAGAGGTATCGGTATCTTTTAGCTGATGAGCTATGTTTAAAACCTGTTCTTCAGTTTCTGCACTGCAAGGTCCGGCAATGACCAAAGGATGGTCAAGATTGAATTTTTCCAGCCAATTTTTAAAGCTTGTTTTGTTTGTCATAATCTTTGGTTTTTATTGAATTCCGTCTAAAATGTCTTTTAATGTATTTGTTTTATTGATGTATCAAAAAATTACAATTAAATAAAATACAATTCGTAATTATTTTAATATTTTTAGGGTTCAAACTCCTTAAGACAAGATACTTGCCAAAAATTAATTAATTTTAATAAATAATGTGCAACCCGGAGTATTTTTTTAATTTTGACAGATGTTTTTTTTTAAAGGATATCTTTTCTGGACATCATGAACATAATTCAAAAGTAAATTTTGGATTCATTATTTAATTTAAAAAAAATATAAATGTAATTTTATTTTTAAGAAATTAAAAAAATTCAAAAAAAAGCCGAACTCCATTAACTGATCTTAAAAAAACATTTTTTCACTTCGAAAAATTTAGTTGATTTTCTAAAAACAATAACTTAATTTTTTCGTGCAAAATT
>CAYMXD010000564.1:0-1958 GCA_964394095.1 uncultured Mesohalobacter sp.
CCACTTGTATTGAATACTCCCAAAGATTTGTATTACAGGATGCAAGAAATTTTACCTAATTGGGAAAAAAGAATGAATAAGCAACCTGCTTTTCAGTGGCCTAAACCTGATAAAGATTACATCAAAAATAAGTTTGATTTTCGTGATGAGGGCTTTGGGCCAGGTATTTCAGAAGAAAATATTGTACCGTTATACATAGCCTTAATTCAAAGCGCGGAAACCAAGGAAGAAGCAAGTTTGTTACTCTTGGGTGTTAGGGCAGGCTTGCACAATTTAGATAAAGCCCGAGACCTGCATAAAACTGCAAGTGGGGTTTTAAAGGGAGGAGCATCCAATCCCATGATGATGATGCTAAGCCAACATGGTGGAATGTGTGGACCGGATGATGGACCTATGCGCCCCCCACTCATCGATAAACCGGAAATACCTGGGTTAATATTTATTCCTAGGTTCACAGATGAAGAGCTACGCATTTTGGAATGTTTTGTTCAGGGCTTTCCCATTACACCTATAATACCTGATAGACCTAGTCTCCGTCCTCAAATCGATAACTTAGCCCCCACAAATGCTTGTCCTAACCAGCAAGTTACAATTAACGGGAGCTGGTTCCATCCCCAGTGTCGGGTCCGGTTTTCAAGGGGAAATGGCGTATTTGTAAATGCCCAAATCCTTTCACGGTCTCTAACCAACTTGGTAGTGAGAATGCCGCTTAATGCAGTAGCAGGTCCGGTAGATGTAGTAAACCCTGGGCCTGGGTTTATGCGTTGTGGCTATTTTGTACCTACATATATATTCAGTAACAAAAAGGACATTGATGGGGGTCTCACAATAATTCATTCATTTAGACTATTAAAAAACGAACAAGCAATAGCTTATGCTGAACCGGGCGAGGATGTTCAGTTTCACTGGAACGTGTCCCCCCATAATGCAAATATAAAGTTGAGCATACTCAACTGGAACAATGGGGTAGTTGCAACACATAATAACCTTGATGCAGTTGGAAGTTTTAATTTTTCAATACCCAGTACCATTAACATTGAAAGAAACTACAAGGCAAAACTTGAAGTAAACGGTAGCTGTGGGAACCAAACAGAGGAACTTAATATACCTGTAAGTATAAAACCAAAACTAAAAATTGAAGCTGTAGAAGTTACCCAAGGGATACAGAACTTTAGCATTGCCAATGACGGGCCCAATGATGTAGACCTTATTTCCCGTAAAGGCACCGTTATAAGGGTATTTGTGAGTTGCGATCGAGGGGGTTTCAGCAATAACCGCGTTAAATTCTCAGGTAAATTAACGATAGATAACCATATACTAGAACCTGTTAACGGTAAGGCAAATACTCGTGAGGATAGCGGTGGTGACCCTTATATTACAGCTCGACCAAAATCACAGTTGCAACGCACGGAAACTGATCACAGTCTTAATTTTTTTATCCCAGGCTTCCTAGCACGAGGGAATAAGATATTAGAGATTAGTGTTTGGAGCATTAATGAAAATGTATGGGAGGCAAACTCTCAAAAAACCATAGCTTTTCAATGGAAACCTGAACGAAGTTTGAAGGTAAGATGGTTTAGGATAAGAATGACCAATCGCGGAAATCAGTTTCTTTTTCGGAATCAAGCTTCTTATAATTTTGAAAGAGCGATTGACTTGATGGCTTCCACCTCATCAGGACTAAATTCTGCAATAAAATCCGCATTTATATCAAATTTAAATTTGGAAAAAAGTGCAGATGATAGTCTATTCATGACAAAAATTGAAAACACTAGAAACATGCTTATAAATGATTATGGACTAGATGAAAATGCACTTTTTGCCGGAGTAATTGGTAAGCCGAATACTAGAATAAGGATCGTTGATGCAAACGAAACATCTTGCATTGTTATGAGAGGTGATACAGTTGAATTTAATGTAACGAACTTACTTGATTTTAGTATTCAAATTGTAGAACC
>CAYMXD010000565.1:0-1957 GCA_964394095.1 uncultured Mesohalobacter sp.
AAGCCTAACAGAAATTTATTTTCCAACAATTATCACAAAAAACAATCCATTTTAGTAAGATTGGTGATACGAAAACCTAAAAATATGCAGTTTCTTAACCCCAACTAAAAATTGCAGTTGTAATAATAGTTTGATGAGATAATAATATATAATTTCACAAATTTTAATACCGAAAACTCATGTCTGTTGTTTAAATTTAAAATGTTAAAACATCTAAACTTTCAGGAAACAAAACTGCTTTTTAAGTTAAGCCTTATTGGGCTTTTAATTTATAAAGTTTTTACTTATAAACTTTGGATGGTTTCAGATAGAGTATTCCCTATAGTTTCATTTTCAGATACTTATCAAATAACAAATGTTTACTTTCATAATGTACTGTCTATAATAAGCTTTATCGCTATTGCCATATTGCTATTTAGAATTCAGAAAGTCATCTTATTTATTTTAATTATTTCAGAATTTCTGCTTATATCGACTGATGTCATGCGCTGGCAACCAACCGTTTATCAATATTTTTTAAGCTTAATAGTGTATTTTATTGCTCCCAAAAAATTTAAATCCTATTTACTTTTACTGCTTTCTGCAACCTATATATACAGCGGATTGCTTAAGTTTAATTTGAGTTTTATAAATTTTAATTGGTCTAGACATATACTGGTTGATTTTTTTGGTCTTACAGCGGAGTATGCTAATCATAGGTATGTTAAGGCTTTAGGTTTTATTATACCCTTTATCGAGACTTTATCTGGTATGTTATTATTAACACGATACAGACGAAAAGGGTTTTTTCTGGTGATGGGCATACATTTATTTATCCTTATATTTGTAGGTAAACTAAGTTTTACCTACTCTTTTGCGGTTTGGAGCTGGAATGTCGTCATGCTGCTTTTTGCATTGATTTACATTTTAAAACCAGAAATCAAAGCTTTGAAATTTAATGTTCTAAAATCAGTTTGGATACTTTTGATTTTTGTGTTGCCTGCATTGAATTTTTTTGAAAAATACTATCCCTATTTTTCATTTGATATGTATTCCGGCGATAAATACCAACTTTTTATCAATACTGCTCTAGAGAAAAATAGCAGTATAAATACTTATGCCAAATATAAAAATGAAAACCACCTAAGTGAAAGGGTTTCAACTTTAGCTTACAACGAATTAAAAGTTCCTGTAACACATAATAAATGGCTGTATACCAGGGTTATTAAAGCTTTAGAACAAAAGTATCCTGAACTTGAACCCTGCTACGATATAAAATATTACCCATTTCATGCTTATGAAGTTTTTGATTTTTAAGCACTTAATATACCTTTTCTTCTTCACACTAAACTAAAGTTATCTAAGTTGAAATTAAAACCTTCTTCAAAATTTAATTGATAGTACTAAAATTGAATATTTTTGTAAATAAATTTATTGATCATATAGAGTTTGAACCTGTAATTCTATATTAGATTGCCACTTTTTATGATCTTTTTAGCAAGCTTATAATCTGAACTTCAGCCTCTTTAAACATAATGATGACAATCAATCCCTATTGAAAATCACAGCAATTGGCTGGGTGATATACAAACTAAGCACACTTAAATTATGGTTTTTATATGAGCGTAGCTTCCCTATTATTTCTGTGTCAGACAGTTTTAAGATCCTTGCACCTGAGTTTCATATTGTACTATCAGCTTTAAGCTTAGTAATGCTTATTGTTATTAGTATTAAACCACATAGGTCTATTCTAATTGCATTTCTATTGGCAGAAACGGCTCTCTTACTGATGTCATGCGATGGCAACCCACTGCTTTTCAGTTTTATCTCAGTTTTGTGGCCTTTGTTTTTCAGCCAAAAAAATTTAAATTTTATCTGCTCTTGTTGCAATCAGCCACATATTTTTATGGAGGTATGCACAAATTGAATTTAAGAATTATCAATTTCACCTGGGCGAATGAAATTTTGATTGTTGTTT
>CAYMXD010000566.1:0-1955 GCA_964394095.1 uncultured Mesohalobacter sp.
ATAGTGTGCCAAGAATCAACCACGGCAGTAAAATGGTTGAATGCTGTAAATAAGATGATGGTAGGACCATCAGGGTCGTTGTATAGGCTATGGCTCTAAACCACCCAAAGGTGCTGTTGTAAAGAGCAATGGTGTTGAGCGTTTGGGAGAATCCAGTCCACGAGATTGGCAGGTAAGAATAAAGGAGTTGAACGAAATTAAACCACTGACGAGGTGTCGAGAAGTTGCTAACATCCAGTCAAAAGCTACGGAGTATGTGACGGAGTGAAAAGCAGTGTTTTTCTTTTTTTTAGAAAACATTGATTACAGAAATCACCTATTTATTTTCTGTAAGACTGGCGTCATTCAGGTGGCAAGAACTTTATTCAGGCTTATTTATGGAACTTGGGAATCTGCTTATAAATGATAGGCTTGTATAAGGCTACCGCCAATGGATTCGCTTCAAGTCAAAGGGAAATACATAATTGAAACAATCAAGAGGTAGAATACCAAAGTTATAAGTAGAGACAGACTAAGCCGTAGTAGCGTTGAGATTTCTGTAATGGAAAAGGAGCAAAGGGCTTAGCATATGCAGTTACATTTTATTTACCAACTCAACAAAGAGGATGAATTTATGGAATGAGACAAAATCAATACCGATAAGTCGCCAAATGGTTTGGAAGGCTTATAAGAAGGTGCGATCTAACAAAGGGAGTCCAGGAATTGATGAGGTGAGCATAGAAAGATTTGATGCAAACCATCAGAAATACCTATACAAACTATGGAATCGTATGTCATCAGGTAGCTATTTTCCACCCCCGGTAAAAGAAGTAGAAATTTCTAAGAAAGACGGAAAAACCAGAAGCTTAGGAGTACCTACAATTATGGACAGGGTAGGACAAATGGTAGTAAAGATGTACATAGAACCAAGATTAGAGTCCATATTCAGTAAAAATTCTTATGGTTACCGACCGAAAAAGAGTGCCCATCAAGCCTTGGCATCGGTAAGAGAAAACTGTTGGAAACAAGACTGGGTATTAGATTTAGATATCAAAGGGTTCTTTGATAACATTGATCACGAAAAACTGATTACAGCATTAAAGAGGCATGTATCTGAGAATTGGGTCATGCTTTACGTTAAACGATGGTTAGAGGCGCCAGTTTTAACAACATCTGGAGTTCTAAAACAAAAGCAAGGCAAAGGGACACCACAAGGCGGCGTTATAAGCCCCTTATTGGCAAACCTTTTTCTACATTATGCTTTTGACAAATGGTTGGAATTAACAGATAGAAACGTGCAGTTTACTCGTTATGCCGACGATATAATTGTACATTGTAAAAACGAAGCACACGCAGAGCAACTACTTAAATTGATACAAGAACGCATGGCATCTACAGGATTGGAATTACATCCTGAAAAGACAAAAATTGTTTACTGTAGAGACTATCGTCGAAAAGGAAAATTCCCAGTAGTCAAATTTGATTTTTTAGGTTATTCTTTTCAGCCAAGAAGTGCCCGCTCAAAGAAAAGCGGAAGATTATTCTTAGGCTACGATTGTGCAATAAGTATAAGTTCAAGAAAAGAGATAGGTAACAAACTACGAGAGTTAAAAATAAGTAAGTTTACTTGTAATAGCATAGTAGGAATAGCTCATCATCTTAATCCTATGATACGAGGTTGGGTGCACTATTATGGGAAATACAAGATGTACGAACTTACAAAAGTCTTTCGATTGTTAAGCTGTCGTTTAGTGTGGTGGGCAAGAAAACGGTATAAGCGTTACAAAACCAGCATAAAGAGGGGCTATAAATGGCTAAAGAGAATACGAGATCAATTTCCTAGTCTGTTTTACCATTGGAGGTTTCCTCAAATCAATGTAATAGCTTAGATTTGTATATGAAGAGCCGTATGATGGGAGACTATCACGTACGGTTTTGTGAGAGGCTTAGGGTGAAACTCCCTTTGCCTACTCGAT
>CAYMXD010000567.1:0-1951 GCA_964394095.1 uncultured Mesohalobacter sp.
TTTCAGTTTGCAGTTTGCAGTCGCGGTAGGCAGTCTAAGTTTTCAATTCAGTTTGCAGTCGCGGTAGGCAGTCGCAGTCGAATTGATCAATAGTATCCATTTCGAGATAAATAGCTCAAGATTCTGAACAAATGCTCCTTGGGTCGCATTTTTCAGAATGACAGGTTACAAATACGTCTATAGCATCGACAGTATCAACAGCGTCAACAGCATCCATAGGATCAACAGCATCAACAGTATCCATAGTATCGTCCTTAAAGATTCATCACTAAGTTCAAAATGACAACATCAAGTAAACCTGAACACATTATAAAGTTAGAATTTGCGTTCCTAATATCGGTAGCATCAGACTTACCTTAGGCTTAGAAAAGGATAATGTATAATAATTTAGGTAGAAAATCGCGTTGTTATTGTAATTGTTGTGCTCAATGCTTTTTTAATATTTCGATTAATTTAGTGTTTATATAGATTTTTTCTCTTCCAATTTTTACAGAGGTTAGAATTCCAATTTTTTCTAAACTCTTTAAATATCTTGAGGCGGCTTTTCTTTCAACGTTTAGTTTTTGGACTACAAAATCAATTTTTGAATAGGGTTGCTCGAAAAGTAACTCTATAAGTTCTTTTCTATATATTTTAGGCTCTTTATTTTGAGCTGTTTCTACAGTCTCAGTGAGCAAATCATTTATAGAGTTAATTTTAGAAATTGTTCTATTTGATGTGACTTCTATGCCTTTTAAGATATATAAAATATACGCTTCCCATTGATCAGATTTATTAACCATATTCAATAGTTCATAATAATCAGCTTTATTTTCATTAATATATGAACTTAAATAAAGAATGGGAATGTCCAATAGTTCGTTTAGAATTAAGTATAAAATATTTAGAATTCGTCCTGTTCTACCATTACCATCATAAAAGGGGTGTATACTTTCAAATTGATAATGTAGTATAGCTAAATTTATTAATGGCGGAATATCATCTTGTTTTAAATTAAAATATTCTAAAAAATTATCGAGTAAATCTAAAATCTGATTCTTTTCCTGAGGTGGTGTATAGACAGTTTCTCCTGTTTTGTCATTTTTTAAAATAGTTCCTGGTAAATTTCTTATACCTGCATTATTTTCGATAATTATTTCTTGTAAAAATTCTATGTCTTTTAATCTTAAAAAGCCTTGTTTTTTTAACAAATTATGGCCGGAAAAAATGGCTTTTCTGTAATTTATCACTTCTTTAACTTGTGGTCCTTGTTTTGTTGTGGTAGCTAAAGCTTTATATAGTTCATCTTGAGTAGTAATAATATTTTCAATTTCAGAACTATCCTTTGCTTCTTGTAAAACTACAGCATTAATAAGCATTTCCTGATTAGGCATTGTCTGTGCAATCCCTTTTAATTCACCTAAAGATTTTGATGATTTACTAAGTTGCCTAAGTATTTCTAATGTTTCTACTTTCTCTCTTTTTGGTGGCAATTTTTCAAGCTCTTTTATATGGTGCATATTGTCTCATGTATATATTAAATGTACCAAAAATACAAAATAAAGGATATATATTGCAATTAACCTATTTTTTGTCGCATTAGGTAAAGCAATAGTGTATAGTTTGTAGTCGCAGTTTGCAGTTAGATGTTTTTTAGAAGCAGTTTGCAGTAGGCAGTTTTCAGTTTTCAGTCTGCAGTTTGCAGTTTGCAGTCGCAGTTTTCAATTCAGTTTGCAGTCGCGGTAGGCAGTTTAAGTATGGATAGTGACTAAATAAACTAAGATTCTGAACAAATGCGCCTTGGGTCGCATTTTTCAGAATGACAGGTTACAAGTACTTCTATAGCATCCACAGCATCAACAGCAACAATAGGATCAATAGCAACAACAGTATCCACAGCAACAACAGCATCCATAGGATCAATAGTAACTATAGCATCCAAAGTAAAATAAAAATCATAAGCATTCAGCTG
>CAYMXD010000568.1:0-1947 GCA_964394095.1 uncultured Mesohalobacter sp.
CAAGTAATGTATATGGTAAATTTCATGACATAAGGTTTAAAATCAATAAAGCTGATTTGCTATATTTTTAATAAATATCTCATGTTTTTTATACACCATTTTTTTATTCTAAATTCTAATGGATTTTATTTTAGGGAGAGCATAAATCGTATTTTAAAACAATAGTTCTATTCTAATGTGTTAGGTTTAATGTCTTCAAGGCTTTTCATAACATTTTTTTGAGTTGTATACAATTTGTCTTTACAAATATTCAATAATTCTGAAGCCCTTTTAATTTTAGTTTCCAGTTCATCAATATTTATTTCAGCATTTTCTATGTCTTCAACAATTTGCTGAAGTTCATCATAGGCTTCGGTGTAATTGATTTTATCCATAGTTTTATTGTTTTGAAATTTTATTTACTGTACTTTTAATTTGGCCTTTATAAAATTGAGTCACAATAGAATCTCCCTTTTTTAATGCGTCAGCACTAAACACCACTTTTCCATTTGATGTTGTAATGCTAAAACCGCGCCTTAAGGTATGTTTTGGATCCATCAGTTTTAATTTTTGCTGAAAAACCTCAAGACTATTTATTTGGTTTTTAAATAGTTGAAAAGTATTTTTAGACAATAAAGATTGCTGATGCAAAAGTAAAGCTGACTCTTGTCGCAGACGATTTATCACATTAATTTTGAATAGACTACTCAGATTATGGAGAGTATTGATATTCGCTTTTATTTCATTTACCGCATATTTTTCTATACTTGTTCTGCTTTCTTTAAGATGTTGCTCTAGAATTAAGAATTGTTCAATAAAAAATTCAGCCAATTTAGTTGGTGTGATAAAACTTTTATAGCTAACAAGTTCGCTAACGGTTAAGTTGGTAGAATGACCGATTCCGGTTAAAACAGGGATTGGACATTTGGCAATTTGTTTGGCTAAATTGTAGTTGTCATAAGCAGAAAAGCCAATCTCACTTCCTCCACCCCTTACAATTGCCACCGCATCAAAAAGATTTTGGTATTGTCTTATGATTTTTAATTGTGCGGAAATACTCGTGACCGCTTTATCACCCTGTAAAGTTGCCGGGAAAAGTTTAGAATGAAATTGAAATCCTTTTGAGTTCTTTTCTAAAACATCAACAAAATCGCTATAGCCTTTACTGGAATCAACTGAAATCACAGCTATGGTTTTGGGCAAAAGCGGAAGAGAAGTGCGCTTATTCAAGTCAAATAAATTCTCTTCTTTTAGTTTTTTGATAGACAATTGCTTTTGTCTGGCCAGTTCTCCTAAGGTATAATCAGTATCAATATCTAAAACATTAAGAGATAAACCGTGTACGCTGTGGTAATTTATTTTAACCTTGGCGACGATAGTCATGTCATCTTTAAGAACTTCGCCTATTCTTTTAAATTTTGCATTAATACTGTTAAAGTTGGTATTCCAGATAACACCATTAAACTGCGCTCTGAGCCTATCTTGTTGTTTATCTACCAAATCCGGATAGGCATGACCGCTTTGCTGATAATAATTCAATTTTAAAATCTCTGCTTTTACCCAAAAACTTTGATCTGAAAGACCACGAAATAGATTACCGATAGATTTCGAGAGTTGATAGAGACTATATACTTTTTTAGGCATCAAAGTGAATAATTTTATTCAGGCAATTTAAAAAATAAAAGAGAAAAATTAAATTAAAACTGTTTTAGTGTTAAGCAGTAGAAGTCCTATTTATTTATCCGGTAGCGCTCGTCTTTGACGAGTTCTAAAATATATTTTTTAACAACAGACGTAGAGGCACTGCTTGCAAACGAGCGCTAGCGAAGAGCACTCGTTGCAAACGAGCGCCAGCGAGGGCACTTGCCTTTTTTATTTGCTTCACTTATTAAAGCAAGCTTTGAACGTTCACAAATAAAAAAGCCAGTAATCTCTCGATTACCGGCTTTTCTTTGTCGGGATGAGAGG
>CAYMXD010000569.1:0-1940 GCA_964394095.1 uncultured Mesohalobacter sp.
GTTGAAAACTTCCCCTACCAGTCTTTTCTCAAACCGATTTTAGGTGATGTGATGATAGACTTAGGCGGCACAGTAGCCATGAAAACCACACAGGAAAAACGATCTGTTTTTGAAGTGAATGAGGATGTCAAGGTCGCACCAATCATCTGTTATGAATCGGTTTACGGCGAATTTGTTACAGGATATGTCAACAACGGCGCAACAATTTTGGGCATCATCACCAACGATGCCTGGTGGGATGAGACACAAGGCCACAAGCAGCATTTTTCTTATGCAAAACTGCGAGCTGTGGAGACGAGACGAAGCGTTGCCCGTAGTGCCAATACAGGGATTTCCGGATTTATCAATCCGCTTGGTGAAGTCATTTCTGAGTCGGTTTACAACACCAAGGCAAGCTTGAAAGCAGAATTACCGTTGATGACTAAGAAAACATTCTATGTTAAGTACGGGGATTTTATTGCGCGTATCGCTTATTTTTTGTTTATTTTTATTGGTATTTTTGCGGTAATTAAGCATAAGCGTGAAGGGATAAAGCGTTGACGCTGGTGCTGATGCTGAAACAAGTTCAGCATGACAAGGTGAAAGGATGCTGAAATACTGAAAATGAATTCAGCACAAGCGAGTTCAGCATAGACAAATTAAATTTATTATTATGAAAACAGTAGCAGTAATCATGGGAAGTACAAGCGATCTGCCGGTGATGCAGGAGGCTATTGATATTTTGAAATCTTTTGACATTCCGGTGGAAGTAGATATTGTATCTGCACATCGCACACCAGATAAACTAATGACTTATGGCAAATCTGCGGCCAATCGGAATATTGGTGTGATTATCGCCGGTGCCGGTGGGGCTGCGCATCTGCCGGGAATGATTGCGTCAGTAACGGCTTTGCCGGTGATAGGTGTGCCGGTAAAATCCAGAAATTCTATTGATGGTTGGGACTCTGTGTTGTCTATATTGCAAATGCCGGGCGGTGTGCCTGTTGCCACAGTGGCTCTGGATGGGGCAAAAAACGCAGGAATTTTGGCAGCGCAAATTCTCGGGGCGACCAATGAGGATATCCATAAAAAAGTTGTTGAGTATAAAGAACAGCTTAAAGCTAAAGTTATAAAAGGGGCGAAGTCTCTACAATAAAAAAACCTTGGGAAGACACTGAAACAAGTTCAGTGTGACAATCCCAAGGTCTTCAGGGTGACAACTTTAAGGTTCGTTAGATTGTTATAAAACCGTTTAGCTGATGTCTATCATACGCTTTGGTTGCGTTTTAGCTTCCTCACGTTTTGGTAACTCCAAGATTAATACTCCATTTTTGTAATTGGCTTTAATCTTTGAAGTGTCAACAGATTCTGGTAAAGTGAAGCTACGCTTAAAGCTTTCATAGCTAAATTCTCTTCGAGTAAAGTTTCGCTCTTTGTTTTCGGTTTTGTTGTCTTCTTTTGTTTCAGAAGAAATGGTCAACAAATCATTGTCTAATTCGATGTTGAAATCTTTTTTAGACTTTCCGGGAGCGGCTAATTCCAAATTGTACTTGTCTTCGTGTTCTTCGATGTTTACAGCGGGTAGTGATCTAAAGTTTTTGAATCTGTTTTCCAAGACATTGTCATCAAAAATGTCTTCCAATAAACTTGGTAGTAAGTTGCCGTTTGTTCTTCTCATAAGTTCCATAATGTTATAATTTTTAAGGTTAAACTTCAATTTTTAATTTCAATTACAATGAGTCAATTCCTGTACCAATTGATTTTAGGTGACATTATGACGTTTTTTACAGAATTTAGACTGACGTTTTGGCTTGTTTATTGAGTGAATGGTACAATTTTGCAATTGGATTGCAGGTTTGTACGTATTCTTTACTCTTAAACCTGATAGTCTCTCCAATAAGCAGTATAAAAATTATCCGACTCTAAAAGCGAATGATGAGACCCGTGATGGCTTATGCTTT
>CAYMXD010000570.1:0-1430 GCA_964394095.1 uncultured Mesohalobacter sp.
GTAATTGCGTACAACGGTCTCGTATAACCGTCAGTTACGGGTATATATGCGTTAAATTTTGGTTTAGCACAGACGTTAGCAATTCCGAGTGGATTCGGACGTAGTCGAATCCGCCGTAATTGCGGTTATACATTGTTGGTAATAGTTATTTTTAATATAGAATCTCATAAATTATATCAAATCTACCATCAGTAATGGTACTTATCAATTCTCGACTTTCATCAATACAATCAAATTCAAATGTGCCTGACACTATATTGCTTTGCTCATCTAATTTATTTATAGTTATTGTTCCATTGTATTCTTGATTTGTTATAAATTCATATACTGGTACTGAATTTTCACTACTATTATTAAAATCAGTAAATCGGTAATCTGCACTAAAATTTCCCTCTTCAAACAATTGTATTGGATATGTTACATTTTCAGCAAGTGGGACATCAGATTTAAAAAGTACAATTCCTATACTTTTATTTGTTTTTCTATTTCGTGCTGAAATCGTCAAATAATAACCTTCTTGTTCTTCTGGATAATTGATTCTCCCGTAACTGGCTGATAATGTAGAAGTATATCCATCACTAAATCCACCTGAGCCTCTCGGAACAAAAACTTGTCCATCTATTCTGCAACCAAATGTGTTTTCACCACTTTCTGTGATTGCAGGTAAATTGGAATTTGTTCCATCATCATCATTTGAGCAAGAAAAAGATAATAGAATTAAAAAAAGACCAAATATTAATATTGTCGCGGTTTTCATAATTATTGCCAACTAATATATACCACCAAAAATATAATACTTTTCCGAAAAACTTTGACTTCTTAGCGATAATCTTTCACCCAAAAGTCATAAGAAAGAGCCATTAATCAATGCTTATGCCCGCCACCACCGCTTCCGAAAGCCATTGGAACCAAATCAAAAACCCTTTAGGATAAATTAATCTTCCGCAGACAGCGCCGCAGATGATTTTAAGGTGCGTAAGCTGTTCTGGGGCGTGCTGTCTTCGACTTCAATCTTGTCAAAACATAGGTCGAATTGGTCTGGGTTTGTAGCTTTAAGACCACCCCATCCTTATCACTTTTGGCAAAGTCTGTGACCGGCAGACTCAAATGCTGCTGCGGTTCTTCTTTAAGCTGGTTTGGACTGATATGCCAATGTCTCGCGCATAACAAAAATGTTGACTTAAAACACACCCCCGACGCTTCAGGATTTCAGTAAAACTTTAAGTTTTTAAAAAAATACAAAACTCTCTTTTCAGCACTAAATTCGCCATTTTTGATGCGCTGTTGACAACTGGCTTTATTTCAATCTTTTTATTTTAACTGGATTTTGTCGTGTATCAAAAACATCATTTATCTCAATTCTATTCTCAGAATTATTTATCCAATAAATTATTTTGTAATTTTTGTAAACCAAATATCTATATTGTTGT
>CAYMXD010000570.1:1440-1937 GCA_964394095.1 uncultured Mesohalobacter sp.
TCTGTTTTTGAGTAATTCTTCGATTTGCCCCATTTCGGGTTGATGTTCAAGCTTTAATGCTTGCTTATAAATTCCGTTAGTTATTTTCTTAGCTATGCTGTAACCTGCTTTTTTATTATAGTAATCAAAAATATTTTTAAGTTCCCTTTCGGAAAATTCTGTCCAATAAACTTCTAACCCCATTTCTGCATTTTTGCCTTTAAGTCAATTGCTTTGGTTAATCTTCCATTTTTAGAATCTTCCATTGATTTGTCAATTCTTTCATTAAACTCTTCAATGGTCATCGGTTTGAAATTTTCATTTTCAGAATATTTATTTTCTTTTCGTAAAACTTTCTCAAGACGATTGATTACTTCTTCGCTCTGAACTTTTAGAAACTCTTGAACAAATTCTATTTTTCTAGTTTGAATATCCATTTCTACGATTTTTATCAAATGTACAAATTAAAACCTATAAGTTTATAGTTTAGTTTAAAGAGGTTTTAAGAGCTAATTTAA
>CAYMXD010000571.1:0-1919 GCA_964394095.1 uncultured Mesohalobacter sp.
GCAAAGCTAAAGATTTTTAAGCATTATCTGTAGGCTAATAAATGTATATTTGTTTTTCATAAATTGATTAGCTATTTTTAAACGTATTCTTCATATTATCAAGCGGATTGTCATTGCTATAATTCTCTTTTTTTTGCTTGTGGTTTTAATTTTTTTAATACCAGGCGTACAGACCTATACAGCAAAGAAACTAACAGAAAATATCAATGAAGAATACAATACTCAGATATCGATAGATCGGCTCAAAATAGGCATAAATGCTAAAGTCAGTTTAAAAAATGCATTGGTATTAGACCATAGGAATGACACACTTATTGATGTGGAGAGCCTTTCAACTTCAATCTTTAATCTTTCCAATCTTATTTCAAACGGAAGTCTGGATTTAAGCAGTACAGATGTTCAGGGGCTTAAATTCAATATGGTTAGGTACAAAGACGAAGACTCAAATAACCTAAAGCAACTTTTGAAAAAATTTGAAAGTGAAAAATCAAATGATTCTAAAGGAAGCTTTAAGCTACATATTGATGATATTTTTATGATAAATAGCGAAATCAATATTATAAATTACAACCTGAATAGTCCTGAGGCATTTTCTATTAGGAATTTAAATATGGATTTAGAAAACATAAATATAGTCGATAATGATATAAGTATAGTTGTAAATTCACTCTCGGGTTTAACCGGCTATGGCCTTGAAATTGAAAATCTTGAGACTGTTTTTTTTATGAATGAAAAAGAATTAAAGTTAAATCAATTAGAGCTCATCACGCCTAACTCCGATTTGAAAACCGATCTCTTGTTTTCTTTCAATCCCGGAGACTGGGCAGATTTTGAAAATAAGGTTTTGATTGAAGCTGATTTTGATAATAGTTTGATTTCTACAACAGATCTTAAATACTTTTATAACGAGTTTGGATTTTCTGAAAATTTAAGAATAACCGGAAGTTTAAAGGGAATTCTCAATGACTTTGATTTAAGGAACGCTCAGATTACAGGAATACAAAGGAGTAGGATAGCAGGAGATATTAACTTTAAACAAGTTACCAATGGCGATAAATTTTCATTTGATACTAACAATTTTGACATTACCACAAATTATTTTGATCTTAAACGGCTATTGCCTCGGGTCTTAGGCGAAAACTTACCAAATTTTGTTCAATATATGGGTAACTTCAACCTAAAGGGAAAAACGTATCTTAAAGGAACCGATATTAAAGCAGATATGAAATTAACATCGGCTGTTGGTTCTGGTAGTATAGAACTAGATTTTAAAGATTTAGAATTACAAAATGAAGTAGCTTATGAAGGTGACCTTAATTTAAAAAACTTAAATCTTGGCAAACTTAGCCAATCTCCATTATTAGGTCTGTCGTCCTTTAATGTTTACGTAAAGGGAAAGGGTTTTACAACAGAATCTTTAGATACACAAGTACAGGGTAAAATAAACAGTATAAGCATTAATAACTATACCTACAAAAATGTTAATATTGACGGAAATCTTGAATATCCCTTATTTGATGGTAAATTAAAAAGTCTGGATCCTAATTTTTTAATTGATTTTGACGGACTCGTAGACGCCTCAAAAAGCCAAAATGTATATGAATTTAAATCTAATATAAAATATGCAGATTTATATAAATTAAACCTGATAAGAAAGGATAGTATTTCTGTTTTTAAAGGTGAACTTAGCTTTAATGTTAGAGGAAATTCGGTTGATGATGCTGTAGGTCAGATAAATTTTAAAAACTTTAATTATCAAAACTCTTTTGACACTTATAATTTCGATGATTTTGTGATTAAGTCAAACATTGACGGTAATTACAGGCAGATGACTATAAATTCTCCAGATGTGATTTCGGGTCAAATGAACGGCAATTTCAAACTTACAGAACTGCCTGAATTTGTAGATGCTTCAATTA
>CAYMXD010000572.1:0-1919 GCA_964394095.1 uncultured Mesohalobacter sp.
CTTTATCTCCAAAGCTAAAACTCAAGCTAAATACATATAAAAAAAACAGTCTTCAAGGTGATGCTAAGCTGGCTGAATTATATAAACCTCTGGGCGTAAAAACAACCTATCTTGAGGATAAAATTGTTCTGGAAAACACAAATAAGATTTCGGTTAGGCGTTACGAACAAGACCTCAATCACACCCCGGATTTAGCCCAAACCATCGCAGTGACCTGTCTTGGGCTTAAAAAACCATGTAAACTTACGGGCCTGCATACCTTGAAGATTAAAGAGACAGACCGACTAGTGGCCATGAAAACGGAACTGGAAAAGTTTGGAGCACAGGTTGATATAGATGATAAAAGTTTAATTCTTCATCCCGTTGAACATTTAAAATCTAATCAATACGTAGATACCTACAATGACCACAGGATGGCTATGGCCTTAGCGCCACTATGTACAAAAACTAGTCTGAACATTAAAGATGCTGATGTGGTAAGTAAATCTTACCCCGACTTTTGGAAGGATTTTAGGAAAATAATGAAATAATATTAAATTTATTAACTTTTGTTTTGCAGAACAGGAAAAATATTTAGCTTTGATTCAAAATATATATCATGAAGAAAACAATCCTATCCTTAGTATTATTGGCCTGTTTTGCCATAAACTTTACGAGTTGCAAGCCTGAAAAAGAAGACACCGGCGATAAAATAGAAGAAGCCGTTGATGACGCAGGCGATGCAGTAGAAGACGCTGCAGATGATGCTGGTGACGCTATAGATGATGCAACAGACGATGCATAACAAGCTGTAGATTTCTTAAATTTTTAGTTTATAAAAAATACAACCGTAATACTTTTTGTGTTGCGGTTTTTGTTTTTATATATCAAAAATCCCAACTGATTTCCTATTTTTGCGGTATGAATAATAATCCACAAAACAGATATGCCAAGCGTGGCGTTTCCCATCAAAAAGAAGATGTACATCAGGCCATAAAACATCTAGATAAAGGTTTATTTCCTAAGGCCTTTTGTAAAATCATACCCGATTACCTTACGGGTAGCAAAGACCACTGTATCATCATGCACGCCGATGGTGCAGGCACAAAATCCTCACTGGCTTACATGTATTGGAAAGAAACAGGAGACTTGTCCGTTTGGAAAGGTATTGCACAAGACGCTATTGTCATGAATACCGATGATTTGCTTTGTGTTGGGGCAACTGATAATATCTTATTGTCTTCAACTATCGGCAGAAATAAGAATTTAATTCCTGGTGAAGTCATCGCAGAAATCATCAATGGAACAGAAGAAATTGCTCAAAAATTAACTGATTTTGGTGTAAATGTCACGACTACCGGTGGTGAAACTGCAGATGTTGGGGATTTGGTTAGAACTATCATTGTAGATTCTACGGTTACAGCTCGTATGCCTAGAAAAGATGTGATAGATAATTCTAATATACAAGACGGTGATTGCATTATCGGCTTAGCATCGTTTGGCCAAGCTAATTATGAAGCGGAGTATAACTCCGGTATGGGTAGCAATGGATTAACCTCCGCGCGACACGATGTTTTTCATAAATATTTAGCTGAAAAATATCCGGAAAGCTACGACCCGCAAGTTCCTGATGATTTAGTATATTCAGGCAGTCAAAAGCTCACAGACGTCTATAAAAAACTTAGTCTGGATATTGGAAAACTTGTCCTCTCTCCTACCCGTACTTACGCCCCAATTATTAAGGCCATTCTACAAAAATATTCAGCCTCAGACATTCATGGCATGGTGCATTGCAGTGGTGGTGCACAAACCAAAATTTTGCATTTTGTAGACAATCTTCACATCATCAAAGATAATATGTTTGATGTTCCACCGTTATTTCAGCTCATTCAAGAGCAAAGTCAAACCGACTGGAAGGAAATGTATCAGGTATTTAATAT
>CAYMXD010000573.1:0-1907 GCA_964394095.1 uncultured Mesohalobacter sp.
AAATCAAGAAAAATCAACAACAACTGAAGCAGAAGATACCGTTAAAGCCAACGATTATTTTGATTATACCAACAGTAACGACCAATGGACGGGTGGCGTCAGGATGATTCCTATTCAAACCCCAAAAGGCACTTTTAATGTGTACACCAAACGTATGGGCAATAACCCTAAAATGCGGGTTTTACTTCTGCATGGTGGTCCCGGTGGTACGCACGAGGAGTTTGGGAATTTTGAAGGTTATCTACCAAATGCAGAAATAGAATACATCTATTACGACCAACTGGATTCTTATTACAGCGACAAATCCAACGCCCCAAGCCTTTGGACCACCGAGCGTTTTGTAGAAGAAGTGGAGCAAGTGCGCCAAGCCTTAGGCCTGAACAAAGATAACTTTTACTTGCTCGGTCAATCTTGGGGTGGCATTTTGGCTATGGAATATGCTTTGAAATATCAGGACAATTTAAAAGGTTTAATCATTTCAAACATGGTAGCCAGTGTTCCGGAATACAACAAATACGCTCAAGACGTATTAGGCCCGCAATTGCCTGAGGAGGTCTTGAAAGAAATTCAACAAATTGAAACAGATAAAGATTATGCCAATCCGAGATACGAAGAGCTTTTAATGACACATTTTTATACCGAACACATTCTCCGTATGCCTTTAGAAAAATGGCCAAAATCTATCCACTTGTTGTTTGAACATCTCAATCCTGAAATTTACGTTTATATGCAAGGGCCAAGTGAATTTGGCATAACAGAAGAAGCCACTTTAAGCGACTGGGATGTTTCTGATCGGTTAAAAGAAATTAAAACACCAACCCTTATGCTAGGCGCAAAACACGATACCATGGATCCAAAATACATGGAGTGGATGGCTACTGAAGTTCAAAACGGCAGAAGTGTAACGACCAACGGCAGTCATTGTTCGCAATTTGATGATCCGGATGCTTATTTTGACGGCATTATCCGTTTTGTAAAGGATGTCAATGAGGGAAATTTTAAATAAATCATTGCGGTTAAAGCTTTTAACTAAAGGGTTCAAGTAAGATAGTAATTTAAAAATATAGGTAAATGATACCTATCGTATAGGAAATTATCGACTTATTGCAACACTAATCTATTACTCATAATCCTGATAAAAGATGAAAAGAATGACAAGCTATTTTAAAAGTGAAATCCATATATTTGACTAGAAAATAGTTTAAGGTTAATACGAAAAGATTTCATGAAACATCTTTCAAACAGTAGGAAAGGGAATAAAATTCTATTCAACCATTTTTATACCATAGGCCATATTTCCTTAGTGATGATCGAAAAAGACTGTCCCGTTAGGGACTATCTATAGGTAAAAAAATAGACCAAATATAAACCCTTGTGCCGTTAGGTACAACATATCTATATTAGCCATGGCAAACACATATACTCAAATTCACATCCAAACCGTATTCGCTGTTCAAAACCGACAAAACCAGTCCCGTAGGGACAACCTATGGGTAAAAACAAATAACCAAATACAAACCCTTGTGCCGTTAGGTACAACATATCTATATTAACCATGGCAAACACATACACTCAAATTCACATCCAAACCGTATTCGCTGTTCAAAACCGAAAAAGCCAGTCCCGTAGGGACAACCTATGGGTAAAAACAGATAACCAAATACAAACCCTTGTGCCGTTAGGTACAACATATCTATATTAATCATGGCAAACACATACACTCAAATTCACATCCAAACCGTATTCGCTGTTCAAAACCGAAAAAGCCAGTCCCGTAGGGACAACCTATGGGTAAAAACAGATAACCAAATACAAACCCTTGTGCCGTTAGGTACAACATATCTATATTAATCATGGCAAACACATACACTCAAATTCACATCCAAACCGTATTCGCTGTTCAAAAC
>CAYMXD010000574.1:0-1898 GCA_964394095.1 uncultured Mesohalobacter sp.
TTATATACCACCTCTATTCAATATTCAAAATCTACTCTCTAATCATTTCTCCCTATAAATTCATTCAACGTTTTATAAAAATCCTCCTGTTTTGGTCGGTTTTTGGGGATTTCAATTAAGGGTTCTACCTCTTCAAGGCTTTCGTGGCAATCTGCCGGGAGTTGCTGATACAGTTTTGTGCCCGCCGTTTTCCAGCTTATCATTTCATCCGAAACAGTTTTGATGATTTTGCCCGGATTCCCAACCACCAAGCTTCGCGGTGGAATTTTGGTTTCTGCTTTTATAAAGCTCATCGCCCCAATAATTGATTCTTCACCGATTTCTGCATCATCCATAATGACAGCATTCATGCCTACCATACAATTTCTGCCGAGATTGGCGCCGTGAATAATCGCACCATGGCCCACGTGTGCGCTCTCCTGCAAAGTGATGCTTTTCCCCGGAAACATGTGTACCGTACAATTTTCCTGAACATTGACCCCATCTTCTAAAATAATTTCACCCCAATCCCCTCGAATCGCTGCACCAGGTCCGATATAACAATTTTTACCAATGATCACATTTCCTGTCACTGCTGCTAAAGGGTGGACAAAGCTGGAGGGGTGGATGATGGGGATGTGGTTTTTGAATTTGTATATAGGCATTAGTAAGTGGTATTTAGTAATTGGTAATTAGTAGGTTTCGAAAAAAAAACTTATTTATACAAATAATTAACTCCATACAGTTTTGGCATTTAAAATTCATTTTTTATTTGATTTAATTAGTGAGAATATCATCTTTGATATTGAAGATAATTTTTTTCTAACCTCTTCCTTTTCATCTGGGGTAATATAGCCTCTTAGAAAAGCTTTTGTAGAACATGCAACACATTCATTGGCGCTTCCTTTAGCGATAACTAAATATCTATTGAATATTGCATAAGAACCAGACGTACCTTCAGCAATGTTTAAGGCAATGGAGTCGGCGGCATTCCCAAATTGAGATGATAATTTGTATGTTTCATGTTTTGGGAATTTTTGGATTAGTTTATTTACGTACTCACCAAAAACTATTGCTTTCTGGTAAACTATCAAGTCTTCAAATTTGAAATGATATTTACTATTTAATTTCTCCATAATTATGTCTATGAATTAAAAATACCTAAACCTATGTTGCACTGTTATACTACATGCTAAGTACCACTTACTAATTACTAATTACTACCTTCTACTTACATATACTCCGCCAACTTCTCCTTCGTAAATTTACTCAACACCAATCTTCCACTAATTTCAGCTCGTTCCATCAATAATTCGTCCCAGTCTTCGGTGCCGCGCCAGAACATCTGTTTCATGTGTTTGACGGCTTCGGGGTTGTAGTTGCAAAGTTGTTGGGCCAAGACATTGACGGCTTCATCGAGTTCTTCTACGGTATCGAAAACATCGGCGTAAAGGCCTTTTTGTTTGGCCCATGCCGGACTGAAAAAGGTGTTGGCATCTATGGCGATTTGTGACATGGCGCTGATGCCCATTTTACGTTCAACAGCCGGTCCAACGACAAACGGGCCGATACCGACATTGAGTTCACTGAGCTTGATAGCCGCATATTGAGTCGCCAGACAATAATCCATTGCTGAGGCTACGCCAACACCACCGCCAACCGTTTTACCATGGATTCGTCCTATGATAAATTTCGGACACTTCCGCATGGCATTTATCACATTGGCAAAGCCGCTAAAAAATTGTTTACCGGTGGCTTCATCTTCAATAGCGACGAGTTCATTAAAACTCGCACCACCACAAAAAGCGCGATCGCCTCCAGATTTGAGGACAATGACCAAAACTTCTTCATTTTGCCCCATCTCGGTAATGGTTTGCGCAAGTTTGGCGAGAATATGGCCCGGCAGAGCATTGCTCTTT
>CAYMXD010000575.1:0-1892 GCA_964394095.1 uncultured Mesohalobacter sp.
TAGTAATTTGAAAATGTGAAAATGTACTAATGTGCGAATGTGTAAATGTAAAAATGCAGCAATTTATCAATTTGAAAATAAAACAATTTAAAAATTTTTCAATATACTTATACTATATGCTAATAAGAAATTCTAGGAATGTACCAATGTGATTATTTGAAGATTTGAACACTTAAGAATTTACTAGTAAATCAAAGTGCAATTCAAAATTTATAATTCAAAATTACAGTTACTGCCATTCACTTAAAAGGTGAACATTGTCGGGTAATGCTTCGTTATAGATTTCAGTTTTTACCCTTAAAATGGCATTTATATGATAATTGATAATTTGCTTTCGACCAGATTTAGTATTTAGAATATTTTGAAACTCTTCTAGGTTATCCATAAAGAAGTTTTCAGTCAAAACAGCTGGCATCATAGTTCTGGTTAGGACATAAAATCGCCTTTCTTTATCCAAATCTCCGTCAGAAAAATCTGTTCTTAATCTTCGGTTTGGAAATTCATTTTTAAATTCTTCACCAAATACAGTAGCTATGGTATCACTTTTAGTAGAGCCTGGTGAAGTAAACATTTCACTGCCATGACCACCGCCTGCGTTACTATGAACGCTTAAATAAAAACTATCTCCAGCAGGGTATTTGTTTGCGCGATTCACTCTGGTTTCCAGGGTGACATCTCGATATTCCGGGGCTATATTTACATAATTTATCTTGAGAAAGGTAAGTCTTTCAATTATGCCATTAACGATGGCTCTGTTGAATTCACCTTCGTAAATAATACCATGTTGGCCCCAATCTTTACGTTTGCCAGGAGTTGTATATTCACCATTTTCTAAACCGCCATGGCCATTGTCTAATAATACGATCATAGTTATAATATTCTGATTATAAATGTACTAAAAAAGTTTAAAATATTTACAGGTATAGCTTATGAAGATTATGTTCAAATTTTTATATCCCAAAATGCTAATAAAATGAATGTCTAATCACAATGAAAATTTTACTTTAGCATTCCAATTTTTAGAATGAAAAACTATCATATTTGTGTCATTATACCAGCCTACAACGAAGAGTTGTCAATAGGTCTAGTTATAAATGATATACCTGATTTTATTTCTGAAGTTATTGTCATTAGTAACAATTCAACAGACAACACAGAAGGCGTTGCAAAAATGCAAGGTGCAACGGTCTTATCTGAGTCAAGAAAAGGTTATGGATTTGCTTGTTTAAAAGGTATGGATTACATCGCCAACAAAAAGGAATACACAGATATTATTGTTTTTCTTGACGGCGATTACAGCGATTATCCCGAAGAAATGCCAAATGTTCTAAAACCAATTATTGAAGACAACTACGATTTTGTGATTGGCGCAAGAGTAAAACATCTTAGAGAAAAAGGCGCGATGACTTTTCCGCAAATCTTTGGAAATTGGTTGGCGACCTTTCTCATGAAACTTATGTACGGCGCAAAATATTCAGACTTAGGGCCGTTTCGTGCCATTAAATACGATAAGCTTCTGGCCTTAAATATGGAAGACAAAACCTACGGTTGGACGGTAGAAATGCAGTTGAAAGCCTTAAAACACAAACTCAAATATACCGAAGTTGAAGTCAATTATCGCAATAGAATTGGCACTTCTAAAGTTTCAGGTACCGTAAAAGGGGCTGTGATGGCCGGGGTGAAAATTATTGGCTGGATTTTTAAGTATGCGGTGAAAAATTGACTAAAATAAGTTGTATCTAATCCCAAATTGAGGAAAATTGATGAAATTATCAAAACTGTTATTCATTGAGTAAAATACCTCGATTAGTTTAGACCATTATTAGTTGATTCTTAATTGATTTTTTAAGCTGCATTTTTATACTTTTTTATAGGTTTTTCGTTTATACCCT
>CAYMXD010000576.1:0-1891 GCA_964394095.1 uncultured Mesohalobacter sp.
ATTTATACGGCGGAAGTTATCGCCTGTTTACAAAAATATTTGAAGACCTCGGGATTACATTTCATTTCATAGACCTCAACAATACTGAAACCATTAAAGCGCACATTAATACCAACACAAAAATGATTTGGGCCGAAACGCCTACCAATCCCATGATGAATGTGATTGACATGAAAGCTTTGGCTGAAATCAGTAAAGCCAATCATTTAAAACTTTGCGTAGACAACACTTTTGCTACGCCTTATTTACAACAGCCCTTAAATTTGGGTGCAGATATTGTAATGCACAGCGCGACCAAATACCTGGGTGGTCATTCTGATTTGATTTTAGGCACTGTTGTTGTAAACGATGATGATTTAGCAGAACAGCTTACTTTTATCCAAAATGCCAGCGGTGCTGTTCCTGGGCCAATGGATTGTTTCTTGACCTTAAGAGGTATCAAAACTTTACATATCAGAATGCAAAGGCACTGCGAGAACGGCAGAGCTGTCGCTGTATTTCTGCAACAACATCCCAAAGTTGAACAGGTGTATTGGCCGGGTTTAAAATCAAATCCAAATTACGACATCGCCAAATCTCAAATGCGAGATTTTGGAGGCATGGTGTCGTTTACAACTCAAGGCAATTCCTATGAAAATGCCGTAAGATTTGTAGAAGGTTTGAAGGTTTTCACTTTAGCTGAATCGCTTGGCGGCGTAGAATCTCTAGCCGGTCATCCGGCAAGTATGACCCATGCCAGTATCCCAAAAGAAGAACGCGAAAAAACTGGTGTTGTAGATTCTTTAATTCGATTAAGTGTAGGTATTGAAGATCAAGAAGATTTGATTGAGGATTTAGATCAGGCTTTAAGAGCTTAAAATTTTAATTCATACGCCTGTAAAACCCCATCTGTGTTTCGCATTTCCATTAAAACTGAATTATTTTCAAAGTTGTATTTCAACAGACCAAAAGATTCTGTAGCAACCACTTCGCCTACTCTATCGGCGTTGGGTTCAGTTGAAAAACTGCTATAAGCATGCGTTAATCCGCTACTGGTAAAATCGAAAATAGGATAATCATAATTTTCCAAAGGCTGACTCGAAAATTCGGAGATGTGTCTGTCGCCCGAAAGCATGATAATATTTTTAGGCCGGTAAGTATTCAGTAAAATTTTGAGTTTGTCCACTTCATGAGGAAAATTGCCCCAGGTTTCAAAACCATGCTCATCGGACCATACCTGAATACTGCTCATGATAATGTGATAATCTGCCGTAGAGTTGCCCAATTCATTTTCAAACCATTCCCACTGGGCTTTGCCAAGAAGTGTTCCTTCGCCATTACGCCATGGTGTATATCGTTTTTTGCTTTGCTTATCTTCCTGAAGTGGACTCCTAAAGTAGCGTGTATCCAAAACAATCAATTTCAGGCTTTTGCCTTTAATTTCAAATGTCTCAGCATAGTAAACACCTTTACGGCTCCTTCTGCTGTCTAAAGAATCTACGCCCATAAAATCCAAAAACAACTGCTGACTTTCAGCTTTATAGGCCCATTCCTTACCTGCATCATTTTTACCGTAATCATGGTCGTCCCAAGTGCCATAAATTTGGTAGTTGATACGCTCTAAAAAAGACGAGTAATTAGGATTCTCGAGTTGAGTCTGATAATCTGCTTTTAGTTTAGCCATATCATTTGTATCGGCATAAATATTATCCCCGCCCCAAATAAAAATATCCGGATTTTGCTCAGCTACAGCGTTCCATAGTGGTTGTGGATGATCCTGTTTATTACAACTGCCAAAACTCACCACAAAATCATAATCTGATTCCTGAGAAGGCGTTGCTGTTTCAGCATTTGAAGGCTCACTAACTTGCTGTGACTTTTCATTTTTACAGGCAAAACAGAACACTACAAC
>CAYMXD010000577.1:0-1363 GCA_964394095.1 uncultured Mesohalobacter sp.
GAAGCATTCAACAATTGAAAAACAGCGGAGATTTACGCTTGATAAGGAATAAAGCCGTTTCAGACGCCATCATGAAATACGACCAAACCATCAAAAACTACTATCAGCAATCAGATTTAATGTATAATGCAGTAAGCAATCAACGTATTTACAGCCGGTTTTTTGATTTTATCAGCCTCAACAAAAATAAGAACAAACCTATTCCCTTAAGCGAACAAGGTAAAAACACCCTTAATCAGGCCTATGCACATCTGCAATTGTGGAACTCCGGATTACAGGGCTTAATCAGTTGGCTGGAAAGCGTAAATGCTGAAGGTAAGCGTCTTCTAAAATTTATTCAAAAGGAGTATGATGTTAGGAGCATATAGACGTTGTATTGAACATTGATATTGAAACATAAAAACATATAACTTATTTAGCACCGAAAATACAGTCATATAATTATGATTGTATTCTTCAGCTTTTTAAGTACATGCTAATGTTTATATTTAGCCGGAAAATATAATTTGTGTTAATACTGAAAAAATGACAATCCTAAAAGCATTTTTACTCACTTTACTCTTTGTTGTTTTATTCAGTTTATTTCAAATTGGGTTTAGTCTTATTTTCTACAATACTGACTTTATTCCAGAAGGACTCCAAAGACACGTTGGAATAACTAATGTCCTGTCTTTTCTTTTTTCATATGTTATAATACTGAAATATTTCTGGAAGCCACAGGGAAATTTTAAAGACAAATTCGATTTATCTAAATACAATCTAAAACTTTTGCCCTATTTGGTTCTCATTGTTGTTGGACTTCATTTGTTAGACCGTCCATTTTGGGATTTGGGCAGAATATGGCAATATTTAAACACCTCAGAATTTGATGCTGATTTAAATCAATTTCATGGGTACACTCCTGCACTATTGTATAGTTCGATTTCAATTCTTATAGTGTCACCCATATTTGAAGAATTATTCTATAGAAACTTCTTATTAAAACAATTAATTGAACGCTATAGCCTGAAAACAAGCATTATAATTTCAAGTTTATGCTTTGCGGTTATTCATATTGAAACTCCTTTTAATATCATTCCAACTTTTATATTTGGCCTAATCAGCAGTCTAATTTTTATAAAAACAAAGCAAATAGGCTATTCTATTGTATTACATTTTTTAGTTAATGTTCTGGTTCAGTTATTTTATGTGTTAGACTTAAATTTCGATAAATGGCTGATGGAATTAAATTTTAGTTTAACCTATTGGGCATTGTTTTTTGTTGGAATTCTCATCACCTATTTCGGAACCAAAACAATCTTGAAAACTGAAGAAACTTCTTTAAAAGACTATGTTGACGAAGCAAAAGAATTACATTAACAAA
>CAYMXD010000577.1:1373-1887 GCA_964394095.1 uncultured Mesohalobacter sp.
TAAATATGCAAACAGTCATACATTATTTTATGCATTTGGGCGTTCCGTTCTTTATAGCCATTATCTTTTTTAGAAAAGACTGGAAATGGGTTTACATCATCCTCCTAGCGACAATGTTAGTAGATCTAGACCACTTACTGGCCGATCCTGTTTTTCAGTCCAATCGGTGCAGTATCAATTATCATCCCTTGCATACTTACTATGCTATGGGCGTCTATATGATACTTCTGTTTTTTCGCAGGCCTTTCAATATTATCGGCATAGGATTATTATTTCATATGCTGACAGATTTTATAGATTGTATGATAACATATGTAGGATGCAATGCATGTTTATCAGACGCCCCGGCTTTAGAGCTTCTTAAAACAGTATCAGATATACTTGGGATTTTAAGGTAGTTGATAAACAAAATGCCCTTCTAAAACCAAATCATTACAGATTTTAATCGGACTAAAGTAAGTTTTTACAAACTTTATCGACATATATTAAAGTCCATATTTTTATCTATTTTTGA
>CAYMXD010000578.1:0-1886 GCA_964394095.1 uncultured Mesohalobacter sp.
TATTGTTCGTCAAAATAATGGAGCAATTGGATCTGCCTGCATTCATTTTCATTTTTAATAAAATCTATTACAGCTTCAATTTGATTTATTTTTTGATTTCTGTAAGCTTCAATATATTTGGCATGAATATTAATAGTTCTATCATCTTCTCTTGGTTGCAACATACGTAAATTCAAATCTTGCTGCATAAGACTGAGCTCTATGATATCTTTCTCTTGAAGAGATTTTAATTTTTGAGCAATGCTTTCTTGAGAAATTTTAAGTTTTCTGGATAAATATTCTAAATCAACTTTCACAATTAAATCAAATGCACCAGCATAATTTCTTAAAATATAAGTTATTAACTCGCTATAACTTTTGTGCTGTCGCAAAAAATCAAATAAACGCTGATGAGGAATTAAAATCTTTAGTTTAGCGTTAATCTGATAATTTTGATCTATATTAATAATACTCAGTCTATCAAGTAACTTTAAAGTTTCAAAAGTTTGGGCTAAATCAAAGTTGTAACGCCTACAAAAATTCTTCAAATCTACGCCATATTCTTCACCATACCCCTCACCATAAGCTATTTGCAGATAGGTCATCATGTGTCTATATACATTTTTTATAACTTTTATATCTGGTAGATATTTCAAAAATTGAAATTTCAGTCGTTTAATATCAGTTCTGTTATAAACCAATATGGCTTTTGCAGGTGCGCCATTTCGTCCTGCTCTTCCTACTTCCTGATAATAACTTTCTAAGCTTTCCGGCAAATGCATATGAATAATTAAATCTACATCGGGTTTGTCTATTCCCATTCCAAATGCTGTAGTCGCGACAACAATTTTAGTTTTGTTGTCTAGCCAGTCTTCGAGAATTTTTTGTCTTTCTTTATTTAGTAGACCACCATGAAATGCATTAGAGGATATATTGTTCTGATTAAGTAATCTGGAAAGTTCAATTGTTGATTTTCTGCTTCGAACATAAACAATTCCTGAAGTTTTAGATGATTTGGCAAATTCTATGAGATGCTTCCATTTGTTATCGGTTTCCAAAACGTTTAGTCCTATATTTGACCTTTTAAAACTACTTTTAAAGACCTCAGGTGATTGTAAATTTAGTTGTTTTATAATATCGCGCTGAACTTTTTTTGTAGCTGTAGCGGTCAATATCATAAAAGGAGCCTTGGGGTGAATATCCCTAAGGACAGAAATGTCTAGATATGCTGGCCTAAAATCATGACCCCACTGAGATACACAATGTGCTTCATCTACAGCAACCATGCTTACATTTATGTATTTTATACGTTCTTGTAGAATGGGATTTTGTAGCTTTTCTGGTGATAAATACAAGAATTTGTAATTGGCATTTCTAATGTTATCAAATATTCTGTCGGTTTCAGTGTAAGATAATCCTCCTTTAAGATGAACAGCTTTAATACCTTTACTGTTTAGGTTGTTAATCTGATCCTGCATTAAACTAATCAAAGGAGATATTACCACACAAACCCCTTGTTTCATTAAGCCAGGAACTTGAAAACAAATGGATTTACCACCACCGGTCGGAAAAAAAACACAGGTATCTTTGCCTTCTAGGCTTGCTGAAATAGCTTTCTTTTGTAGACCTTTAAATTGGCTAAACTTCCAGTATTTATATAAAACTTCTTCTGGTTTAAGCATTATTGCACTAAATGTGATAGAATGAATTTCACCCGGGTTTTTACATGGGCCCTGGGGACCTCAATCAAATTATAGCCTAGTCTACAATAAGAATTTTTTAAATGTTCTTCTATTTTTTGAGACAATTCTAAGTCTTCATAGCGTTCATCGTCAGAAATATGGATCTTTGGCCAAACTGGAAACCAAAATACATAATTGTATTTATAATTCAGGTTTGCCCGATTA
>CAYMXD010000579.1:0-1879 GCA_964394095.1 uncultured Mesohalobacter sp.
TTTAAGTTTGCTTTTGATTGGAAAGCATAGGGTTTTTGGAATAATATTAGTGCGAGGTTACAAACTTCGTACAGCTTATAGTACAACTCAAATATCTAAAAATTTGATTTTATTTTGGGGAAACTAAAAGATAAGCCTATAAATCAATAAACTATTTTTGATGAAAATTATAAAATTAACAAGTGAGGAATGAGCATAGGATTAAGTCATTTGTTATATTTAAGTGATGCACTATACTGTGGTTTTGCTGCAAACATTTATGGCTTTCAGCCTATAGTTAAACATTCCCAAAGTTTATCATTTTAAACATATAATGAGAGGTCAAGTTGTAAACTTCACATAGTTCAAAACTTAAAACACTCCTTATGATGCCTGTTTCGTTTTTGGCATCAATTCAATTTGCTATCCAAAATCTAAAAGACGATCTGCTGTATTTTTTGCAGAAAGGATAGCACCCTCCATATAACCCGAAAAGTTTTGAGCGGTTTCTGTTCCCGAGAAGAACAATTTTTTACCCATATAAGATTCATCGAATAAAGGATGAGCATTATTTTGATGAGCTTTCAGGTCCATTGTACTGCCATTAGCTATAAATTCATCCGTCCAAATTTTATCATTATAGGTTAATGGCTCTAAAGCTTCTTTACCCAAAAGCTTAGACAACTGATTTAGCACTAAATCCTGTCTTTCAGATTTTGTATGCGATAAAGCTGAAGAATTTAAAAAACCCGTAAAACCAAATTTGTTTTCTTCATGATCGGTATGGTCATGCATTTCCATAACAATTCCTGAATGACTGAATAGCATACCTGAATAGCCTTTTTGTCTCCAGAAAGGCCTTTCGTATTCTAATACAAACTTTAGACTACCGGCCATCCAGGTTTGAACATAGGGTAATACCATTGAAATAGTTTCCGGCAGTTGAGGTATAAAATCTATTGAATTGTAGGCAAGTTGAGGTGGCATACATAATACGACTTTATCTGCCTTGTATTCTTTATCAGCTGAGGTTTTAAGTACTAATTTGTCATCCTTTTCAGATATTGACTTCACCTTAGCATTCAGTTGTATCTCATGGTCAGACAATTTATCCCTTAAAGCTTTAATCAATGCTTCTGTTCCACCAACCACTCTGTAAGATGGACTCTCAGACTCTGGAACCTGAAATTCCTGCGGGGGCAGAAAAGAATGGTTTTGAAATAAAGATTTTCCTTTAGCGAACTGAGGGTGTTTTTCTAAGCCTAATTCATTCATCAAGCTCAAAAGATTTTGATGCATTTCTGAAAACCATGTAGCGCCAAGTTCTAAAGTTGTACCGTTTTCTCCTTGTATGGTTTGAATTCTACCGCCTAACCTGTCTGAACCTTCAAGTATGGTTGTTTTTATCTGGTGTTTAGACAAAAGAAAGGCTAAAGTTAAACCACTTAAGCCCCCGCCTACGATTATGATGTCTTGGTTGTTTTTCATTTGAAATAAAATTCAAAAATCAATAACTAAGTTTTAATAAAACCCTAAAATCACCAATTTTATATAAACTTTAATGCAACAGGAGTTTTCAAAGGCTAAATTTGTAAAAAAAGTTGTGCAAGTATTAGATAGATCTAAAATCATCTCCAACATAGAAAAAGAAAAGGATAAAGTAGCCTGCTTCTATTCTATTAAAGACCGTACCGAAAAATTTACCAAAACATTATTCAGAACACTATTTGATAAATCTGTTGATATTGAATCTTATATGCATCAGTTGGAAGATGACTTTAAAACGCTGGCAGACCTGGTATGTAAAGAAGGTCAGCACCCTTGCAGAGAAAAATGGACAGAATATATGGGTAAACTTCCAAATATTCTGGAACAACTCAATCAGGATGCTAAATTTATT
>CAYMXD010000580.1:0-1865 GCA_964394095.1 uncultured Mesohalobacter sp.
AGAGTATCTGACTCATAATCAGAAAGTCCCTGGTTCGAGCCCAGGTGGGACCACAAGACAAAACCGTTTCATTTAGTTGAAGCGGTTTTTTTATTTTTGAATAGTGTCATAAGGGGCGAGAAGTTTATCCCGAAAGTGATTTTCAAGCCTTAGCAAAGGCGTAGTAAAATTCTATTCGGGAAGCCCAGGTGGGACCACTTTTAGAAACCCTAATACGTTGATTTTCAATTGTGTTAGGGTTTTTTAATTAAAAAGGGTGCAAATTAAACTACAACCAGAGCACAGATTATTCTTCACCATGCCTTACATCGTCAAATGGTTGCTTTTTATCCTTCCTGAAGTCAAAACTACCATAGAAAAATAGCCTAAAGGTGTGGTTGAGATTATACACATTACCTGCGGCTAATTGCTGATAAACCATCATATAACCACAATCAAAAGACCAGTGATCGTTAATCTTGTGTTTTATTCCTGCTGTTAATCTGTTTTGATTAAAGGTGTTGTAAATCACATTTTTTCCAAAATTGAGATGAATCTCGTCTGCCAGAATAAACTGGGTATTTCCGCCTTGTTTTAAAGGAAACCCAACACTTGCAAGAAACCTGACTCGGTGTACGGTGAAATCGTCATTTAATGTAGTTCCATCCACAATGTTATTAAAAAATCTTTGTTCTGTCCTTAACCTGAATAAAGCATTGAGTTTCTCATAACGCTGAGAAATACTAAATTGCTGATATATCCTGTTTTCGTTCTGAAAGGCATCCCAGTTGCCCTGTGTAGTAAGCCAAAGATGGGCGTATCCTGCGGCGACTTTTAGGTTTGGTTTGATATAATATTGTGCGCCGGCCCTTAGAAAATAAAAGTTAGGATCAGAAATGAAATCAGTTCTCCGGATGTGTATATCATTTAGAATGGCCCATCGTTCGGAAATTCTAAAAAGGTTATTGGTTGAAATCCAGAATTGGGCATTTTCATTGATGACCTTTTCAGGCAGGTCTTGCCCTGCTGCTTTAAAATATGAAAATGAAATCAAGAAAAAAACTAAGCTAATTAATAGACGTCTTTTCATGAGTTATTATTTAAGTCGCCAAAACTACAAGTTCATTATGTTGTGGGTTATGATTTTCCTCACTTATGTTAAATATTTAAGATCACGCGCTTCAAAAGTAAGAATTTAAGTTAACTATTTTTTTAACATAAATTCTACGGACAAGCATGTGAAGAACAACAAGTTTACATGTGTCTATCTTATCGATTAACCTTTATAAGGCCTATAGGTCATAGTTTTACGGCTTAGAATGATTAAACATTACATTGTGTAAAATCATTTTTAAATCTTAAGCCTTCATTTTCTGTTTAATGTTGAATAATAAACAGCAACTTATTACCGACACCTAGGATATGTTTTGAGGCTGCTTATAAATACAAAAGCAAGCGCTTCAGAATATATTGAACAGTTTAACACAGCTCGTCTACACGTTTTTATGGTTTTGGGCACCAAGCTCGTATCTTGATCGAAAACAGCCGTTTTTCTCGTATTATCACTTCGTATAAGCATATATGTATTTTTGGTTATTATGTCAATTTAGTACCCCGTATAGAGATTGAGCTATCGGGTATGTTTTATATTTATAGATTTTTCAAACAATACGTTTGGACCTCAGCTTTAGATCTTATTGAAGATGCACAATTTAAAACCGACTTTACAGATATTTACTACTATTATAACCTGAAGTTTCGGAGCTTATAAATTATATGTATATATCAATATCAATGTATTACTGTCAGGTCGAGCCTCCGAAAATTTTGCAAATTTTATTTAATAGGATGTGACGTTGAAAAAGTAAGTTTGTTGTTGTTGTCAG
>CAYMXD010000581.1:0-1859 GCA_964394095.1 uncultured Mesohalobacter sp.
ACGAGTATCACTAAAATGCGTTATAAGCAGAAAATAAGAACATTAAGCCATTTGTTATATGAAAGTTCCTGAATGGTCGCCGACCATATTCCAATTCAAATAACTTTATTGATTTGGGATTGAAATAAAAAGAAATATTGAATCAAGTAATTGAATATCGAACAAGGATTAACGAATTTTGATTTAAGAATAAGTTATTTTCTTCATTATTCGTTAATCAGAGTTCCTTGCCTGCCTGACCGGCGAGGCAGGTTCATTATTCAAGTAAAGAATTTTGTAAATGAGCATATTATTTTTAAAAATATTTATATTTTATTAAGTAATTAAAAAACAGATAATTAGCCGAAGTGTTATATGAAAGATAGGTAGAGGGTAGTATTTTAATGGTAGCGAACCATATTACAATTCAAATAACTTTATTGATTTGGGAATGCAATTATTTTAATAACATTAAGACATTAAGAAACATTAAGCGATACAATTTAATTTACTTATATTAAACACCTTGCGATCCTTGCGAAAAACTTTGCGATCCTTGCGGTAGAATCTATAATAAGGTTTTTACAACAAATTAGTATTGGTGTTAAACTAAAAAACGGTGTTTACCATGTATTACAAATTTAGACTATCGAAAAATTGTCATATGAAAGTCGGAAAGAATCATTCTATTAAAGCTATTTAGCTAAATTGCTTCATTGCATTCAAGGTATTTAGCTAAATCCATTGAATGGCATTCAAATAATATCGTTTCATAATATTGTTTAATTTTACGCCCTAAGCTTATTCCATGAAAAAAATATATCTGATAATTACTCTAACTCTACTCTTTGCATGTCAACCAAATCAAGAGACTAATGAAATGGCTGAAAAATCTGCTGAAAACCTTAAAATGAATTTTGAAGCGGCTTCAAAATTGGTTGAACTTCCCTTAATATGCGCCACACAAGAATATCCCAACAAACTCGGCCAGGTGATTGGTGATTCTACGCATTTGAAAACACCACGTCAACTGCATCCGGCATTTTACGGGTGTTTTGATTGGCATTCAGCCGTACACGGGCATTGGTCTATGGTAGAATTGCTTCAACTTTACCCTAACCTCAAACAAGCCGACAGCATCAAAAGCGTTTTGAAATCGCATTTAAGTCAAGAAAATATTGCCAAAGAAGTGGACTATTTTCAGCAGGACATCAATAGCGGTTACGAACGCATGTATGGCTGGGCATGGCTGTTTAAGTTGAATCAGGCCTTACATGAATGGGATGATCCACTTGGTAAAGATTTGCACAACAATTTACAGCCGCTCACCACTATCCTGAAAAATAAGTTTGAAGAATTTCTCCCAAAATTGGTCTATCCAATTCGTGTTGGTGAACATACCAACACTGCTTTTGCTCTAAATATGATGTACGATTATGCCAAAAGTCTAAATGATGAAGAACTGCTCAAAAACATCAAATTGGCTGCTATACGATATTATCAAACCGATGAGGCTTGTCCTTTAAACTGGGAACCGAGCGGGTATGACTTTCTTTCCCCTTGTATGGAAGAAGCCGTCTTAATGCACAAGGTTTTAGAACAAAACGCATTTAAAAAATTGATAACTCTGTTTTTACCACAACTCCAATCCAAAGAATTTCAATTAGAAGTTGCCAAAGTCAGTGATAGAAGTGATGGGAAATTAGTGCATCTCGACGGATTAAATTTCAGTCGGGCGTGGAATTTATTTAAACTGTCTAAAGTAGAAGGCTTTAGTCACTTACAACCTATCGCTGTGGAACATTTTAATGCCGCCTACCCAAATCTTGTCGGCGACAGTTACGAAGGTGGACACTGGTTGGGCTCCTTTGCGGTTTATG
>CAYMXD010000582.1:0-1852 GCA_964394095.1 uncultured Mesohalobacter sp.
TTTATGCATGTCTAAAGACTCCTGAAGTCCGTGTTCGGTGACTACATTGCCAATCGTATCCAGCGAGGTATGGTACTCCGGATAGGCCCCAAATTTTGAACGCATCACCAGGCAAACCGGTAAATCGATATGCGGTGCGCAATACATGCTTTCGTCGCTGCCTCTATCGTTCCAGGTGTAGGTATCGTAAACATCCGTGTTATAACTTAATGCGTGTTTTGCAATTTCATCAGAATAGGTGTTTCCTAGGCGCGATGGCAAATAAGACCAAGTCCTTTCGTCACCAACGCAAGTCAGGTTAAAGCCTGCTATCACCTTTGCTTTAAGATGATTTAAGTTGTCTTCCAAATACGCCGCTGAGCCGATTATTTCAGGTATAAATACAAATCTGTACGTATAATTCAATTCTTCTTGCTTAGACAACCAATCTGCCAAAGCTATGGCCACACAGGGTCCTGATAGCTCGTTGTTGGCCATCGACGGGTGACAGCAGTAGGTGGATATAAACACTTCTTTATCGGATTTTCCGGGTATCACAATTTCACCATAACTCAAACTGCCCTCAAAATGCTTAGCCTCTATATAGGCTTTGTACTTTCCGGGCTTCAAACTCTTTTTTGTGTTTTCACTTATACAAAACCCCCAGTTTTTTTGGTAATAAGACGTCACATAAGGGATGGCGTCCGGTTGATCAGGGAGTGTATGCAGATGTGGCAGTAATTCTTCCAACTCTAGTTCTGTATCAACTGCGGTGCTGTATCCCACGATATGCAAATTGTGTTTATCTAAAGAGGCAATGACATTTCCATTAGGGTCTTTTAAATAAGCGTCGTTGAGTTCCCATTCCTGAGGGACAACCCAGTCTAACACATTTGATCCCGACTTTACTTCTACAATCTTCAGAGCTGGGACTAGTTCCTGCAACACCTTTAAGGTTTCCCTTAAGCCGCTACCCGTAATACTCCTATTCAGTGGCCATAACCGCTTCATGAGACTTATCATGTCCTGACCGGTTGTTGGTATGTTTTTATGAAATTTCAATTTAGGTATGTCGTTTTTTTAATTCCAGGTTTGGTGATTCCAGGTTTTCCCGAATCGCTACTGCTCTCTGGATCTTCGACAGATTTCGGGTTTCGGGTTTCGGGTACCGAACGTTGTTCGAGCATGCTCATAAAACTAACGAATTTTACAATTCTTGTTTTATGGCATTTCTGGTTTCTGGTATAACAATTTGTAATTCAAAATTCAAAATTTCCTGATTTCCTAATTCCAGATTCTTTATTCTTTTACTCAATACTCATTATTACTTACCATAACTACCCTCTACCCACTACCGACTACCCTCTTAATCCTAGTTTCTGGTGCCGAATGTTGTTCGGGCATGCTCTTAAAACTAACGAATTTTCAATTCTTGTTTTATGGCATTTCTGGTTTCTGGTTTTAGGTTTCTTTTCGACTTGAAACTTTGAACTTGAAACTTTGAACTAACTAAATAAATACAACACATTCCCACTCGGCTTTATGGCTTCAAAATCTGAATACAGTTTTTTATCGAACTTATCGGCAATGTATTGTAAGGCTTCTTCGGTGAAGCCTGTAAAATGTTGAATGGCCAATGGATTATCTACCCCATCCAGAATGACGGCTGCCACTTCAAAACTTTCAAACACCTCTTCCATAAAATGCATGGGATTTTCCAAATGGTCTAAATACTGGAAAAATCCCAGCACCTGCTTTTTTTGTTTTGGTCGCTTGTCCCAGGGTCTTCTTGGAATGCCATAGTGTTTGGACATAAACTCACTGCAATGTAAACCTCCACTTTTACAATTTTCACTCCAATAATTCACCTCTG
>CAYMXD010000583.1:0-1845 GCA_964394095.1 uncultured Mesohalobacter sp.
ATTTAAAAAAGGAATCTCCAGGTAAAATGGACGGGCTTTATATTTGTGCCGGAATCAAATATGGGCTGTGGTTGATAAATCAAGCCCAATGATGAGGAATTGAGGATAGCAATTTTTTCGAAAAAATCTCCTTTAAACCCAAGCATAAATTCAAACTGGAGTGAAAAATCATTTTGATAACTCGATAAGGATTCTTCAATTATTTCATTATTTTGTCTATATACAAAATAGGTAGTACCTGCAAAATTAAGTCGTACTCCACCTTGCAGAAAAACATTACTTTGGTTGTTTAAATTGGGTTTAAAATAATATCTGCCATGTAGTGGAACACCTATATTAAAAGTGTAGAGCTTTGTGTATTTAACGCCATCTGAAGCTAGATTAATGTCCATTCTTCTTTGAACAGGTACAAATTCTGCATCTAAACTATAAATCGACCGCTCCAATTCAAGCCCAGTTAGGATAGCATTTCTTTCATTTAAATTCCGCTCTAAAAATACACCAATTTGATAATTAGAATGCGATTCTTCGTAAATATCACTTGGAGCTTCACTTAATATGCTAATACCAGCACCAAGGCTAAAATAATACTCATATTTTTTTTGAAAACTATCTTCTGCCTGTGCATATAGGTTTTGTAAACATAGATAACTGATGATTAATACAAGCTTTGCTAACGTGTTCATTTTTTTGTACAAAATTGGCTTGCATTCAAAAACTATAAATTGATGTATGTTAAGAAGTTGATTTTTTTTAATATCTTCTAATGACTGGACTTGTCATTCTTTAATCAGTGTTTCAGTCAGTTGTCGATTTAGAAATTCAACTTTAAAAAAAGTATTTAGTTTGATTTTAGAAAATCTGATTAAGATAAGTTTATCAGCTGTAATTTTCAAACGTGAATTAAAAAGCAATCGTTTTTATCAACCAAAAACGGGCAAGAAATTCAGCTTATGGAAAGTATTTTGTTTAGTTTTATTTTTAAGGTTTGAACCAGGTGGGTTGGCGATAGTGTTCTATCTGGAGTACCAATTTTCTATTTTTAAATCTTCGAAGTTCTCAAAGTGTTTTACATTGTCAGTCACTAAGGTTAGTTTATTTTCGATTGCAGTTATGGCAATCAGTAAATCAAATTCATCATGCATTGGTGTTCCATTTTTTCTCAGTCTTACTTTTTCTTCTGCGTATTTTTTCTCACATCCATAAATTGGAATTATTGATAAGCCTTGAATAAATCTATCTACTGCTTTATGGGATTTTTTACTGTTTTCACTGTTTTCAGCGCCAAATCTTAATTCAAAAACTGTAATTTCAGATATATAGCAATTATCGAGTCCTTTGTCTTTTATTATTATATTATGATCAAGTAAACCGCGTAAAAAGAAAACACAAATACTCGTATCAAGTAAATACTGCATACTAAAATTCCAAATCTTTATTTCTGAATTTTCTGCTTTCTCGAATTTCTTCTATTAATTCATCAGCACTTTTATCAGAATCAAAAGCGCCAAAAGATTTAAGAAATTCAGTTTCTTTTGATTTCTTATCTTTTTTTAGAGATTTAGTCAGCTTTTTGATGAGTTCGATTTTAGTTAACGGATTCAGCCCTTCAAAAAGTTTTGAATATGATTCAATTATATGTTTATCTGTTAACGTCATTTTTATTTCAAAGATAATATTTTTATTGGAAACTAATTTTACATTATCGCCAACCCTTTACACCCTAATAAAATTACGGAATACCCTGAATCTATAAAAGGATAAACGTAATTGTCAGTTGTCTTAATCATTTCAAAAGATAAACATACATAAATCTAAAACGTATTGCAATACAATGGGATTACT